>NZ_JBBKBP010000091.1:0-338 GCF_037890165.1 Blautia sp. HCN-1074 | reverse complement strand
CCTTTTTCCCATACCAGTTCCTGCGCAGGTATTCCATATCCGTATGGCTTAAACACACACGGAACCATCTCCAGTCATGCCCGTCATACAGTTTCAGGTATGCCTCATCTTTTCCCTCTGTCCCTTCGCGGTACATCACATCCCGGTAAAAGACCGGCATGGCATGGTTTTCACAGGTAAAATTCGGTTTCCCGGAGAGTTCTCCCGCTGCCTCCCACTGTTCCATCCGGCTTTCATAGGACGATACACTTCCCAGTGCATGCTGGATGGCAGCTCTCCTGAGATAAGAAGGCATCTTCGGAAAACGGATGTCAAAATCAAAGCGGGCATGGTTCTTT
>NZ_JBBKBP010000090.1:0-350 GCF_037890165.1 Blautia sp. HCN-1074 | reverse complement strand
TTCTTTTTCCTTCTGTCCTTCGATATAGGCAGATACCTGCTCACGGCTCCGGTCACTGACTGTAACGGCACAATAAGACGGGTTCCACAAATGTCCTCCCCACAGTTCTTTTTTCAGCTCCGGATGTAAAAGGAACATCTGACGTGCAAGATTCCCTTTCATGATCTTGATCATATCTGAAATATAAAACTGCGGCCGACAATCCACAAGCATGTGGATATGATCCGGCATGACTTCCATTGCCAGGATCTGAAACCGATACTCTTCTGCCAGATCCTGCAACATCTTTTTGCATTCCAGGTCGATTCCGTCTTTTAATACTTTCTTCCTGTATTTCGTACACCAGACCA
>NZ_JBBKBP010000089.1:0-352 GCF_037890165.1 Blautia sp. HCN-1074 | reverse complement strand
GAAAGAATAGTTATACGGTATCAGCTCATAGTAGGCGAATACCTCATTGTCCTTGTTCCAGACAAGGTTATTGTCAATATATTTTATCGGGAACATAGTTCACACTCCTTACTGCCGTGATTGTTTCATTCAAGGTCTGCTTATGCAGTTTTACGGCTTTTCCTGCATAAGTGATTTTGGGTCTTAACGCATAGGTTATCTGTGATTTCAAAAAGCTGTACGGCTTCTTTCCGTCAAAGGTTTTCTGCGACATAAACCAAGTGAGAGCAACGGGAATACCGAAGTATTTGAGAAATGCTCCCTCAATCATGGAAAGTGGGGGAATATCCCCAAACAGAATGATGATAAATTC
>NZ_JBBKBP010000088.1:0-392 GCF_037890165.1 Blautia sp. HCN-1074 | reverse complement strand
AAATGGGTGTGGGAGAGCAGGTGGCTGCCAGATCAAATGGGGATGTAGCTCAGTTGGGAGAGCACCTGCCTTGCAAGCAGGGGGTCGAGAGTTCGAATCTCTTCATCTCCACTGAAATCGGAAGATTTCAAGATGGGCTTATAGCTCAGCTGGTTAGAGCGCACGCCTGATAAGCGTGAGGTCGGTGGTTCGAGTCCACTTAAGCCCACTAGGGAATAAGTGATTTTTCTGGAGGAAAGGTCCACTTAAGCCCATTGGCTTATGTGAATAAGCCTAGATAAAAATTGTACCTTGAAAACTGCATACATGAAATTTGATTAAAAGTTAATCAAATATCCTTGATACAAAACGTTAAGAGATATGAGAGTATCTCATAAAACGCAAGATAGGAA
>NZ_JBBKBP010000087.1:0-362 GCF_037890165.1 Blautia sp. HCN-1074 | reverse complement strand
TATACGAAGATACACTTCCAAGCGCATGCTGGATCGCGGACCTGCGGAGGTAAGACGGCATCTTCGGAAAACGAAGGTCAAAATCAAACCGGGCTGTGTTTTTCTTCGTCATGTGTACCATATGCTCTGCGGTATTAAAACGCTTTTTTGTCTCCGGGATCTTCCTCAGTTCTTCCCAGACCTGTGCGTAGATCTCTGTCAGGTAACCGACTGCCTGACGATAGATCTCCATTGTCTGACGGACCGGGATATTCTGTTTTCGTATCTCCACACCATAGCTGGATACTGTCCGCATCTTCTTCCACCTTTCCCGCAAAAAACAAACGTTTCTGGAATGATCCCTGTACTCAGGGCTTTCTCTC
>NZ_JBBKBP010000086.1:0-396 GCF_037890165.1 Blautia sp. HCN-1074 | reverse complement strand
AGCTGCAGTCGTTTTCTCTATAACCGGATGCTTGCGGATAAGATCCGTCATTATCAGAAAGAAAAAAAGATGCTGAAAAATACGCCGGCCGGATATAAAAAAGAATATCCATGGCTGAAAGAGGTGGATTCTCTTGCGCTAGCGAATGTACAGTTAAATCTGGAAGGGGCTTTCCGGAAATTTTTCCGGGAACCGGGAGTGGGATTTCCGCATTATAAATCAAAAAAACATTCGCGGAAATCCTATACAACGAATATGGTAAATGGGAATATCTGTCTGCAGGATAGGTTCCTGAAACTGCCAAAGATGCAGCCGGTAAAAATAAAACTCCACCGTATGATCCCGGAGGGATGGAAGCTGAAATCAGTGACTGTGAGCAGGGAACCGTCCGGAAAA
>NZ_JBBKBP010000085.1:0-404 GCF_037890165.1 Blautia sp. HCN-1074 | reverse complement strand
AGTAAAGTGTTCTTCTGGAGCAACCCAATTCTTCTGCATGAGTAGCATAAATATGACCGATGGACTGATGTTTCTCCTTGATCAATGGAACCAATAAATCATTCATGGATTGAATGCTTTCCGGAGTCTGGTTTATGCCGGCTCTGCAATCGACTAGCACGCTGCGGTACTCATCATGGGCATATTTGGATGAATAAAACCTTCTGGGCATAAGACAATGGGTCTTTTTACCACAGCCATTACATACGTAGGGTGGTTTATTCAGTTTCTCACATTCAGCTGTCTCATATGCGGGACATATATCAGTGCAGCGAAAGGATGGTTTTCTGCAAAGCTTACAATGAATGCCACACATCTTATCACACAAGCATGTCATCTTACAGTTCTTGCGATGAATACATGGC
>NZ_JBBKBP010000084.1:0-404 GCF_037890165.1 Blautia sp. HCN-1074 | reverse complement strand
TGTAAAGTGTTCTTCTGGAGCACCCCAATTCTTCTGCATGAGTAGCATAAATATGACCGATGGACTGATGTTTCTCCTTGATCAATGGAACCAATAAATCATTCATGGATTGAATGCTTTCCGGAGTCTGGTTAATGCCAGCTCTGCAATCGACTAGCACGCTACGGTACTCATCATGGGCATATTTGGATGAATAAAACTTTCTGGGCATAAGACAATGGGTCTTTTTACCACAGCCATTACATACATAGGGTGGTTTATTCAGTTTCTCACATTCAGCTGTCTCATATGCGGGACATATATCAGTGCAACGAAAGGATGGTTTTCTGCAAAGCTTACAATGAATGCCACACATCTTATCACACAAGCATGTCATCTTACAGTTCTTTCGATGAATACATGGA
>NZ_JBBKBP010000083.1:0-434 GCF_037890165.1 Blautia sp. HCN-1074 | reverse complement strand
CGGGCATCTGAAACTGTACGACGGGCATGACTGGAAATGGTTCCGTGTATATTTAAAACGTACTGATATGGAATATCTTCGCAGGAACTGGAAAGGAAAGAAGGCATCGGCTCCTGCGTTGGAAAAGAGACACCGCCGGTATTTTCTGCGTTTTTCCTATACAGAAGAAGTAACACTGACGAAAATACCGGTAAAAGAATAGATCATCTGCAGTGTGGATCTGGGGATCAATACCGATGCGGTCTGTACCATCATGCGCTCAGACGGAACTGTCCTGGGAAGAAGATTCATAGATTATCCCAGTGAAAAAGACCGGATGTACCGCACACTGGGACGAATCCGCAGATCCCAGAGGGAATATGGCTCTGCGCAGACACAGGGGAGATGGGCATATACGAAACGTCTGAACACAGAACTGGGTAAAAAGATTGCAT
>NZ_JBBKBP010000082.1:0-468 GCF_037890165.1 Blautia sp. HCN-1074 | reverse complement strand
GATGCGGATATCCCGGATCTGTGCATGGAATACCAGCAGACTGGCTTATGATGGTTCCGGGGCGGTAACACGTGACTGGGAAAATCACAGCCTCTGTACTTTCCAGACAGGAAAACGATATAATTGTGACCTGTCAGCATCCTATAATATAGGAGCCAGATATTTTATAAGGGAACTTTTAAAACCCCTTCCGGTAACGGAAAGGTCTTTGCTGGAGGCAAAAGTCCCTCCTGTAAAGCGTAGAACCTCATGCGTCTATGCAGATCTGAGGAAACTCCATTCAGAAATGGAACTCTTAAAAGCAGCATAGATACAGGCAGATATACAGCGGACTACCTGTAATGTGGGAACCAGCCATATCTGGCATGGGAAATGCGCATAACTGCGCACCTAAGTTACAGGCGTATCCGCCGATATTCAGTCTGACGCCTAAAGCGTCTGGAAGCACGTGACTTTAGCCATGTGAGG
>NZ_JBBKBP010000081.1:0-479 GCF_037890165.1 Blautia sp. HCN-1074 | reverse complement strand
CAAATGGAAGAAGTAAATCCATAATCAACATAAAAATCCAAAACCCCATTGTAAACCTCCTTTACTACAACTTCCGATTTCTCAGTTTCAAAAAGCTGAAATTGTTCGAGCTTTTCAAATACTAACGTACCTAATTCTGTTCAATAATTGATTTATAGTAGTTACCAAAGTCAGCAAGAGAATTAACAATTGGAAGCATTTTTGTTCCGAGTTCCGTTAAGCCGTATTCAACTCTCGGTGGCTGCTCATGGTAATCGTGGCGATATGCCAGTCCATCACTCATCATTTGTCTTAAACTCTCTGTCAAAACCTTTTGTGAAATACCATCTATACTTCGTTGTAGCTCATTGAATCTCCATGGACGCTCTTTCAAGTTACGCAAAATCAGCAGTTTCCATTTTCCTCCGATGAGAGATACTGCTGTTGCAACTGGGCATTCCGGTAATTCTTCTTTTGCTCGCATAATTCTCACCTCCGAG
>NZ_JBBKBP010000080.1:0-502 GCF_037890165.1 Blautia sp. HCN-1074 | reverse complement strand
AGGCTAAGTTTTTCTAAAGTCCCTGCAAATGTCGCTCGACAGGAATGATCTGGCGGGCTTGGCTGGCTGTTGGTAGTGGAAAAGTGGCGGTGGGAAGTTGGTCATTAATAGATAGGATCTCTTATAGGTGAAAAAGGAATAGGTGGGTGGATAAGATAAATGGAAAGGGGGAAATAAAAAAAGTTTGTCAAATTATGAAATTAACTGTTGACATTGTGATCTTTGGGTGTTATATTAGTTGAGCTGTCGGAAATAATTGTTTCTTTAAATGAGACAATTTAGTGTGATTTCTGAAAGAAAAAAGAAATTAAAAAAAGTGCTTGACAAATTGAAACAAACGTGTTAAAGTAATCAAGTCGCTTGAACAGAGCCGACAATCTTACATCTGAGAAACTTTCCGGAAAAGCGGAAGAGTTCGAAAAGCTTCGAAAAAAACTTAAAAAAAGTTCTTGACAAAGCGAAACGGATGTGATAGAGTAAACAAGCTATCGCAAGACAGACG
>NZ_JBBKBP010000079.1:0-514 GCF_037890165.1 Blautia sp. HCN-1074 | reverse complement strand
TCAGTCGGGCGAGCTTATCAAGCATAGAGAGGACGACAGAGAATATATGGGACGCACCCTTTATCTTGGTTCGCTAAAATCAGATGTGTATTTCTGTATCTATGAAAAGGACTATGAGCAGTACGTCAAGTTAGGGACACCGCTGGAAGAAGCCGACATTATCAACCGTTTTGAGATACGGCTTAGAAATGAACGTGCCTATTATGCAGTACGAGATTTGCTGACCTATTATGACGCAGAGCAGACTGCCTTTTCTATCATCAACCAGTATGTGCGGTTTGTTGATGAAGAAGCAGACAAGCGAAAAAATGACTGGAAACTCAATGACCGCTGGGCGTGGTTTATCGGCGATAACAGACAGAGCTTGAAGCTGACGACAAAGCCAGAGCCTTACACCTTAGACCGTACATTGCGGTGGGTACAACGGCAGGTAGCACCGACCTTGAAAATGCTGAAAAGGATTGATAAGGGAAACGGAACAGACTACATGAAAACTATCGAACAGCAGGCAAAG
>NZ_JBBKBP010000078.1:0-514 GCF_037890165.1 Blautia sp. HCN-1074 | reverse complement strand
CCAGTCTGGCGAACTTATCAAGCACAGAGAGGACGACAGAGAATATATGGGACGTACCCTTTATCTTGGTTCGCTGAAATCAGATGTGTATTTCTGTATCTATGAAAAAGACTATGAGCAGTACGTCAAGCTGGGGACACCGCTTAATGAAGCCGATATTATCAACCGCTTTGAGATACGGCTTCGCAATGAACGTGCCTATTATGCAGTACGAGATTTGCTGACCTATTATGACGCAGAACAGACCGCCTTTTCTATCATCAATCAGTATGTGCGGTTTGTTGATGAAGAACCAGACAAGCGGAAAAATGACTGGAAGCTCAATGACCGCTGGGCTTGGTTTATCGGCGATAACAGACAGAGCTTAAAGCTAACGACAAAACCAGAACCTTATACCTTAGACCGTACATTACGGTGGGTACAAAGGCAGGTAGCACCGACCTTGAAAATGCTGAAAAAGATTGATAAGGGAAACGGTACAGACTACATGGAAACAATCGAACAGCAGGCAAAA
>NZ_JBBKBP010000077.1:0-522 GCF_037890165.1 Blautia sp. HCN-1074 | reverse complement strand
ATACAGTCTTATAACTATGGCGGTGGCTATGTGGGATATGTGGCAGGAAAAGGAAAAAAACACACTTTTAATCTTGCAGAGAGCTTCGCCCGTGAGAAATCGGGTGGAAAGAAAGTAACCTACACCAACCCGATAGCCGTTGCTAAGAATGGGGGCTGGCGGTATGGCTATGGAAATATGTTCTATGTGGAAGTAGTCAATCAGTATTTAGCAGTTCCGCAGGTATCGGGAGAACTGGCACAAAAGGTAATGAATGAAGCGTTGAAATATCAAGGCTGGAAGTATGTGTATGGTGGCAGTAACCCGAATACTTCCTTTGATTGTTCGGGATTGACGCAATGGTGCTATGGAAAAGCTGGTATCTCCTTACCGAGAACAGCACAAGCACAGTATGACGCAACCCAACATCTGCCACTCTCGCAGGCAAAAGCAGGCGATTTGGTGTTTTTCCATTCCACCTATAACGCTGGTTCGTATGTAACACACGTCGGTATTCTTGTTTCGCCGACACAGATGTACCAC
>NZ_JBBKBP010000076.1:0-526 GCF_037890165.1 Blautia sp. HCN-1074 | reverse complement strand
ACATGACAGTTCTCAAGCATCTCCTTATTGATAAGATGCCCCAGTGATGTAAAGACCATGTCTGGGTTTTCTTTTGATAATTGTGATATTCTCGCCAATTTCGTTTCCATTAGTTCCCCTATCTCTGTGTATAGCTAATGTTTCCTCTTTGATATAGTTTCGCAGGCCAGAACTGCGAGGCACAGTTCTCTCTCGACTTCCCTCCGGTATTTATTTTGTTCATACCTTCACCGGTACTGTTCGGGCCTCCGACTACCTGCACTTCGTTTGTCTTTCTTCTTTTGGTTGGCGGACATACTTTTCATTTACACACTCTGAAAAGAAAATGCAGGTCCTCTCCAGTTGACATATAGTCCCTGTCTGACATGAATAGTTTCAACAACACCGCAGAGGCATGCAAAATCTCACCATAACGATAAGTGCATATATTGTCTTCCACCCTGACCACGGTGTCGACCCTCTGATACTTTGGGATTTCGGTGCTCCATAGCTATCCCTGCTATCTTGCTGTCTACGCTTAGCCTGC
>NZ_JBBKBP010000075.1:0-558 GCF_037890165.1 Blautia sp. HCN-1074 | reverse complement strand
TAAAACTTATAACTTCTGGACTTTCCGATATATTCCCGTTTCCTGCATTTTTCCGCAAGCTCTGGAATATCCAAAATGCCCGTATGGTCGTTAATAGCAAGGTCGATACGCTTCATCACGCCACCGTCTACGAGTGCGTCCATGAGAAAGTCATACCAGCTTCTTTGCTGTGCCAGCAGGTAACTTTCAAACTGTCGGCAACCACGCCCCTTTAACTCTAAAAGGACACCTTTTTCTTCGTCAGCCGACGTATAGATAAAGATGTCCCCCAGAGAATAATGCTCCGTATAACTGTAATGTCCGTAATCTTCATGGAGCATATAATTGATATTCAGTTTTAATATATCTTTGATGATGTGCTGTATATCCAGCGTGGGAAAACGAATTTTTACATAATCAAACAGCATGGTAAGCGGTGCTTCTGGATTGAACCTTGCCAGTTCCTTATGCAGAGTTTCCAGAAGCTCCTTTGACGGCTTCATTTTTCCGCTTTCTATCTTGTTGAGATATTCTCTTGTGATACCAGAAGCCACCGCCAGCCTGCCTTGTGAGATACCA
>NZ_JBBKBP010000074.1:0-559 GCF_037890165.1 Blautia sp. HCN-1074 | reverse complement strand
GGGCTAAGTTTTTCTAAAGTCCCTGCAAATGTCGCTCGACAGGAATGATCTGGCGGGCTTGGCTGGCTGTTGGTAGTGGAAAAGTGGCGGTGGGAAGTTGTTCATTTATAGATAGACTTTCTTATAGGGAAAAGGAATAGGTGGATAAAAGGAAAGAGGAAAATAAAAAAAGTTTGTCAAATTATGAAATTAACTGTTGACATTGTGATCTTTGGGTGTTATATTAGTTGAGCTGTCGGAAATAATTGTTTCTTTAAATGAGATAATTCAGTATGATTTCTGAAAGAAAAAAGAAATTAAAAAAAGTGCTTGACAACTTGAAACAAACGTGTTAAAGTAAACAAGTCGCTTGAACAGAGCCGACAATCTTACATCTGAGAAACTTTCCGGAAAAGCGGAAGAGTTGAAAAAAACTTCGAAAAAACTTGAAAAAAGTTCTTGACAAAGCGAAGCAGATGTGATAAAGTAAACAAGCTGTCGCAAGACAGACGACCTTGATAACTAAACAGTGAAACACATACGATTCTCGAAAATTCTTTACATTTTTAAGAACGGTTTG
>NZ_JBBKBP010000073.1:0-573 GCF_037890165.1 Blautia sp. HCN-1074 | reverse complement strand
TGGGCATGACTGGAAATGGTTCCGTGTATATTTAAAACGTACCGATATGGAATATCTTCGCAGGAACTGGAAAGGAAAGAAGGCATCGGCCCCTGCGTTGGAAAAGAGACACTGCCGGTATTTTCTGCGTTTTTCCTATACAGAAGAAGTAACACTGACGAAAACACCGGTAAAAGAACAGATCATCTGCAGTGTGGATCTGGGGATCAATACCGATGCGGTCTGTACCATCATGCGCTCAGACGGAACTGTCTTGGGAAGAAGATTCATAGATCATCCCAGTGAAAAAGACCGGATGTACCGCACACTGGGACGGATCCGCAGATCCCAGAGGGAACATGGCTCTGCGCAGACACAGGGAAGATGGGCATATACGAAACGTCTGAACACAGAACTGGGTAAAAAGATTGCATGTGCGATTGTAAGATATGCGGAAGAAAACCAAGCAGATGTGATCGTGTTCGAGTATCTGGAGATGCAGGGGAAGATACCGGGAAAGAAAAAACAGAAACTGCACCTGTGGAGAAAGCGGGATATCCAAAGACGCTGTGAACATCAGGCACACAGGAAAGA
>NZ_JBBKBP010000072.1:0-646 GCF_037890165.1 Blautia sp. HCN-1074 | reverse complement strand
GTCGAGTAGACGCACCCCTTACGGTCGTACGCCCCTCACAGAATCCGGACTTGCGGCTTTCCCGCATCCGGCTCTTTGCGAAACGAATCGTTCACATTTATCAATTATATACACTGACATATATTCGGGGTCTTACCAATGGATAACTGTTATCTATCATATTCAGAAATTCTACCCAGTTGTAGCTTTTCTTTTGGCTCCTCCGATTTAGACAGTAGAATAAACTTTTCATTACGTGGTATCGAAATGCTGTTATTCTTTCTGTATTGTCTGTGATTCCATAGTAATGGTAGTAACCAGTCAGTATCTGATTGAGTTTAGCAGTAATCTCTTTCAGTTTCCATGTTTTCATGTGTCCCACCAGTTGATTTATTTCTCTGCATTTCTTCGCAAACTTCTTCTTACTGGTTTTCCTCTTCACTCTGAATCTACCATTCTTGCTTTTGGAACAGTAGTGTGTAAAACCTAGGAAAGTAAAGGTACCTGGCTTCGTTCCACTTTTACTGCATCTTTCCTTTGCGTATCGTCCGAACTCTATCAGCCTGCTCTTTTCTTCTTCAAGGCTTAATCCAAAGTGTCCCATTCTATGTTTTAAGTGTTCATAGAACCATACTGCATCTGATTTGTATTGGAATGTCACCACAAA
>NZ_JBBKBP010000071.1:0-700 GCF_037890165.1 Blautia sp. HCN-1074 | reverse complement strand
AACGTAGCTTAACTTATACATACTTTCTTTGCTCTGGTCTAAATCGGTTTCCAGCTCGTCCACGCTGTCTAATGCGTCCACCACATTTGAGCTGGTTTCACTTCCTGCTTGATAAGCGTGATTGTCAAGGTCTTTCAATTCCTTTTTCTTATTGCGGACGGTTGTTAATGCTTTTCGGTTCTCCACGATTTCTACATTCATAGAAGTATCGACGGGGAATGTGAATTGCTGTTGCTGGAAATAGAAGATTTCAGACGACGGAAAATCAAGCTCGCCGACAATCGCATTGACGGTAAAATAGGACACATAACTTTCCTTGTCCTCATGTTCCAAGCGTAAATACCGCTGGCTTTCTTCAATCACACACCTTGTCGGACGGATAAGGTCGTAGTATTTTATCAGCGTTTCTTTGTTCAATTTTTTTTTTGGTAGCTGGTACTCATAATCTTCATAAGCGATACCGTCCCTGCCGTAAAGATGTTCCATGAGATACCCAAAATCATTGATTTCCAAGCGACGCACCTTAAAGCGACGGGAGATTTTATTTTCCAGTAACTTTTCCATTTTCATGTAACGGTTGATTTCATCATTCGGCATGGAAACAAAGTCATTCATCAGCGTGTGGTTCACTTCATGGAGAAACTCTTTGAATGTCAGCCACGCTGATTTTTTGATGTTCTTCAGATTGAGCTGTTCTTCT
>NZ_JBBKBP010000070.1:0-700 GCF_037890165.1 Blautia sp. HCN-1074 | reverse complement strand
GACGTAGCTTAACTTATACATACTTTCTTTTGTCTGGTCTAAATCAGTTTCCAGCTCGTCCACGCTGTCTAAAGCGTCCACCACATTTGAGCTGGTTTCACTTCCTGCTTGATAGGCGTGATTATCAAGGTCTTTCAGTTCCTTTTTCTTGTTGCGGACGGTCGTTAATGCTTTCCGATTTTCCACGATTTCTACATTCATGCTCGTATCAACGGGGAATGTGAATTGCTGTTGCTGGAAATAGAAGATTTCAGACGACGGAAAATCAAGCTCTCCTACAATCGCATTGACGGTAAAATAGGACACATAGCTTTCCTTGTCCTCATGTTCCAATCGTAAATACCGCTGGCTTTCCTCAATCACACACCTTGTCGGACGGATAAGGTCGTAGTATTTTATCAGCGTCTCTTTGTTCAATTTTTTCTTTGGTAGCTGGTACTCATAATCTTCATAAGCGATACCGTCCCTGCCGTAAAGATGTTCCATGAGATACCCAAAATCATGGATTTCCAAGCGACGCACCTTAAAGCGACGGGAGATTTTATTTTCCAGTAACTTTTCCATTTTTATGTAACGGTTGATTTCATCATTCGGCATGGAAACAAAATCATTCATCAGCGTGTGGTTCACTTCATGGAGAAATTCTGTGAACGTCAGCCACACCGATTTTTTGATGTTCTTCAGATTGAGCTGTTCTTCC
>NZ_JBBKBP010000069.1:0-764 GCF_037890165.1 Blautia sp. HCN-1074 | reverse complement strand
CAATCTGATTATCCAAAATTTCGGATAACATAGAAGATTCTTCTTTAATCGTTGGCAGTTCTGAATACGGACTTTCCTGAACTGTGTTTAATAATTCATGACAGTATTCATTATACTCATCTAAAGAAGCTCATTTTTCAGGTTCATCTGGCAGATAAATGTCTTTATCAGAATCTTTTAAAGCTGCTTTTAAAGAAGTAGAGGCTTTTTTCAACATTTCTCTCTGAGTAGTTTTATGATAACGGGCTTCTGTATGAGTTGAGTCAACAATTATAGTATTGCTTTTTAAAACACCTTGATTTATGGCAAGTTCTACACTTTTATTTATGAGCAGATCAAGTATATTTTCATCTTTTAAACGCTGCTTTCTGAATTTGGTTAAAAGACTAGGATGGATAACCTCTTCTTCTGGCGTTAATTCCAGAAAATATTTAAAAGACATATCATATCGTGATCTTTCAACAACACCATTATCAGAAAGGTTATAAAGATATTTTAAAAGCAGATATTTAAATAGCAATATAGGGTTTTTTGCATTACGTCCATTATCAAGGCAATATTTATTTTTTAATTCATCATATATAAAAGAAAAATCGACCAATTCCCTGATTTTTCTCAGAATATGATCTTTTGGAACAATCATGTCATATAAATCTGAATAATAACTAAGGCTAAGTTTAAGTTGGGATGATAACATTTCAACCTCCGACAATTATGATACCTTAATTATATCAGATATATGATTTTACGACCACTTTTTCAGT
>NZ_JBBKBP010000068.1:0-794 GCF_037890165.1 Blautia sp. HCN-1074 | reverse complement strand
AGACTAAATTCCACATGCCTTATGTGCAAGACTAAATTCTGGTGCAGTGAAATCTGCCTGTGCTTTACTATTTTATTTTATAAGTTTTGGACTAAGCATAACATCATCAGGTGCGATTGCCTTTAATCCTAATGCTTTGTGCAGTTTGTTGTCCAAGAGTAAAAGAGAGAGTTCATATGGGCTATGTCCATTAAGACTGTCTCTTTTTTCGTTGTTTATGTGATTCATCATAAGTCTGACTTTCTCGTCATTTAAATCAGCGAATGAACTCCCTTTCGGACGGATGTAGCGGATATACTCGTGGTTCTTTTCGCAGGCACCTTTTTGCCAAAAGCTATACGGATCACAGTAAAAGACAGTCGTGCTTTTACTTCCGTCACAGAATTCCTCCATCTCTTCACGAGCTGAGAATTCTGAACCTCCATCCGTGAGAATCACCGGAAAAAGCTTTTTGAATGCATCCTGCCCCAACACTGTTTCAAGCCATACAAAGACCTCTAACACGCATTCCTGGTCTTGATATTCCAACAGGAACATAAGCATAAGATTGCAGTTGCGGAATGTAAAGGTCAAGAGGGCACGGCTTTCGCCTTTCTTTCCTTCCACGCAGTCCATTTCCACAACATTTATATCTGGATGATCTTTCATATAATTCTGGAAATCTTCGTAGTTATGACCTTGACGATAAGAACGATCTTTTGCACTGGTCTGTGTAGGTTTCTTGCGTTTCTTATAACGTACAGAACGCCTTAAGTCACCATTGCGGACATCGAATACACAATCATTGATGTAGG
>NZ_JBBKBP010000067.1:0-865 GCF_037890165.1 Blautia sp. HCN-1074 | reverse complement strand
ATTGTTATGATCAATCCATTGACCCGGATGCCCGGATTGGCCATAAAACGGTCAATTCTTCTTTTTACGGATACAAAACTCATTTGGCCATGACAGATGAACGGATTATCACAGCAGCAACAATCACATCCGGCGAAGCATTTGATGGTCAGGAACTTCCAGTACTGGTTCAAAAAAGTAAAGCAGCAGGTGCAACCGTTAATGAAGTAATAGCAGATACCGCATATTCCACACTGGAAAATTTAAAAGATGCACAAAGCAATGACTATAAATTAATTTCAAAGCTTAACCCGAGCATCATAAAAGGGACTCGTTCAGAGGACGGCTTTATCTTTAATAAAGATGCGGATACCATGCAGTGCCCAGCGGGGCATTTGGCTATAAAATATCGAATTGACAAACGTAGTAATCAGAAAAAGAATACACGTATCAAATATTTTTTCGATATTAATAAATGCCATGTCTGTCCTTATCGTAATGGCTGCTATAAAGAAAATGCAAAAACCAAAACGTATAGTATCACTATTAAATCGGATTATCATAAAAATCAAGAAGCGTTTCAAAAAACACAATATTTCAAGGAACGTTTCAAAACCCGCTATATGATAGAGGCAAAAAATAGTGAATTAAAAAATATACACGGATATAGTCGTTGTGATGCTGCTGGACTATCAAACATGCAACTTCAAGGAGCAGTATCAATATTTGCAGTCAATTTAAAACGAATTTTAAAACTAAAGGGAGAAGTCTGCCCAAATGAGGAAGAATAGGAAAATTCATCTCTCAAAAGGGTAGATTTTGCATCCCTCAAAACACTATTTTAGCAATATTTTATTATCAAGGAACATTTTTGCACATATTTGAC
>NZ_JBBKBP010000066.1:0-946 GCF_037890165.1 Blautia sp. HCN-1074 | reverse complement strand
CGCTACATTCAAGTCGTCGATACCTTGATTTTTGCAGGAAGAAAGCAGGGACGCAAAATACTTACACCCCTGCTTGATTGAGCTTTCCGTATCTAAGGAATTAGGCGGTAAACCAAGACTTTCCGAACTCTGCATAACATCTTCTGCCGTACCGCCACTTTCTACTTGAATGATAGCAAGTAACACATTGACATACTCGGAGATACCGTTTTCTCTGGCGTATTTTTCTACCATAGGCTGATGTTTCAAGACTTCTGCGGATAGGTTCATACCCGTAATGCCAGAAGAAAAATTGCTGTTCTCGTCGTCGCTGTCCGCACTAATGAGGACGCCAAAGAAAAGCACCAGAGAAAAGAGGATAGGAAACAGACTGCCAATGATAGCGATATGTTTCAGTTTCATTTTTTCTTCTGTCCTTTCTTCGTTACAAGGTTACGGGTTTTCTCTATGGTCTGCTGGTTCTTCTGGACGCTCTGGGTCTGCTGAACCTTTATCCTGCGGTCTTTGGTGTCATTCTGGCGTGTTTCCTGCGATACCACTTTTTCTACATTCTGCCTATGTACTGTCTGTGTAGGCTGGGGTGCTTTCTTATCAGAAGCACCAGAAGATAACGGACGCTCTTTGATAACATTTGTCTTGACTGGCTCACTTGCTTTCGGAGTTGGAGCTGTGGCTGGGCGTTTGACTTCCTGCATTTTTTCAACACTCGGCTTTGGAATGGTTGAAGCTGTGACTGGTCGCTCATGGGGACGGGTAGCTCCCGTTGTCGCTGATCCGTCAGCCTTTCGCTGTACCTGCCTTGCTTCTTGTGCCTTTTGAAGCTCCATACGTTTGTCAGCGATATTTTTCTTACGCTGTTCCTGCTTTTCCAAGCGTCCCGTCTGTCTGGACTGCTGTTCCTGCACCATGCCACGCTTGAAGTCGGACACGCTGGACTTTGCCTTTT
>NZ_JBBKBP010000065.1:0-958 GCF_037890165.1 Blautia sp. HCN-1074 | reverse complement strand
AAAAGGCAAAGTCCAGCGTGTCCGACTTTAAGCGTGGCATGGTGCAGGAACAGCAGTCCAGACAGACGGGACGTTTGGAAAAGCAGGAACAGCATAGACAGAATATCGCTGACAAACGTATGGAGCTTCAAAAGGCACAAGAAGCAAGGCAGGCACAGCGAAAGACGGACGGATCAGCGACAACGGGAGCTACCCGTCCCCATGAGCGACCAGCCACAGCTTCAACCATTCCAAAGCCGAGTGCGGAAAAAATGCAGGAAGTGAAACGCCCTGCCACAGCGACCACTTCAAAAGCAAGTGAGCCAGTCAAGACAAATGTTATCAAAGAGCGTCCGCTATCTTCTGGTGCTTCTGATAGAAAAGCGACCCAGCCTGCACAGCCAGTACATAGTTTATCACAACAGCAGAATGTAGAAAAAGTGGTATCGCAGGAAACACACCAGAATGACACCAAAGACCGCAGGATAAAGGTTCAGCAAACACAAACCGTCCAGAAGAACCAACAGACCATAGAGAAAACTCGTAACCTTGTAACGAAGAAAGGACAGAAGAAAAAATGAAACTGAAACATATCGCTCTTATCGGCAGTCTGTTTCCTATCCTCTTTTCTCTGGTGCTTTTCTTTGGGGTGCTGATTAGTGCGGACAGCGACGATGAGAACAGCAACTTTTCTTCTGGCATTACGGGTATGAACTTATCCGCAGAAGTCTTGAAACATCAGCCTATGGTGGAAAAGTACGCCAGAGAAAACGGTATCTCCGAGTATGTCAATGTGCTACTTGCTATCATTCAAGTAGAAAGTGGCGGTACGGCAGAAGATGTTATGCAGAGTTCGGAAAGTCTGGGTTTACCGCCCAACTCTTTAGATACGGAAAACTCAATCAAGCAGGGGTGTAAGTATTTTGCGTCCCTGCTTTCTTCCTGCAAAAATCAAGGTATCGACGACTTGAATGTAGCA
>NZ_JBBKBP010000064.1:0-1040 GCF_037890165.1 Blautia sp. HCN-1074 | reverse complement strand
AGTGTCCTACATAGAAGCGGTAGTACCATTTCTTTCCTTTTTTTCTTACAGATCCTTTTGCCATAATCGTATATCTCCTTTCGATATTAGACAATCGGAACTGATGAAATGCTTCGTGCGTGTAAGTATATCATAACTCCGGTTGTCTTACTATACCGATTCGGAATCTTCGTATAAGACTTCTGATAAAAGATTTGCAAGCCTTTGTTCTGCTGTTTTTGGTTTCTTGGAATAGAGCCTTACAACGTCTGCCATCTCATTAAGAGCATTGATGGTAGGAGTGATTTCCCTTAAGAACATAATCTCATTATATTCCTCATTCGATTCAAACCCTATTGTTTTGGCAATATCCGTCTGACCAGCATTCCCCTTGAAATTTTTGCAGGCGAACTGGAAGGAATCCAAAAACAGACCATATTGTTTTAACATCAGCAGTAATAAATCTTTTGAAAAAGCATCTTCTTCTTTGGTAAGGGCAAGCGGTAACTGTTCCAGAATATCTCCCATCGCATCACGAATCTGTAACTCTCTCTTATCCGTAATGTCGGTTTCATATTCATCTGTTTCCCCTTTGAGCCATTCCACAGATACATGGAGTGCTTCCGAAAGACCTTCCAGCACCATTTTTTTCGTATTGTCAATCGAACCATTCTCATAACGCAGGATTGTAGAAGCGGTAACCCCCATCTTTTCTGCGACATAAGGCTGTGTCAGATTCAATTCCAGACGGCGCTGTTTTACTCTGCTGCCTATCAGCTTGCGTAGTTCTTTATCTTTCATGCTGACTGCCTCCTTTTTCGGTATGTATGAATTATAGCATTGTTTTTCAAAAATTGCAATATGCAACATAAAGTTTGTTTTTGATATTTCGTAACGCTTGGCAAAAAGATATAAAAAGGATATACTTACATCACAAGAATTGCATAATGCAATTTATAAGGAGGTGATTATATGACGCAAAGAAAAATTGCATTATCCATCGAAGAAGCTGCTGACTATACGGGAATCGGCAGAAATACCTTAAGACAGCTTGTAGAATA
>NZ_JBBKBP010000063.1:0-1149 GCF_037890165.1 Blautia sp. HCN-1074 | reverse complement strand
TTACCGTCTCATAACCAACTCTCTCACTTCGAACATGTAGTAAAAAATCTATCGTACCAGATAAGGAATGTTAAAACTGTCCAGATTTTACGGCTGTTATCTGCTTTTTTATCTTTATGGTCGTTCAGGAGCTGGAGCAGTTTCTCTGTATGGAAAAATTCTTCTGCTTCTTTCGAGGTAAATAAATCTGTTACCATCTGATACCAGTCATTCTGCCGCAGCCACACACGGATTGGAATGGGAAAACCAAGTTTCTTCCGTTCATTGGTTTCCTGTGGAAGAAATTCTGAAACAGCTTTACGGAAAATATATTTGGTTGTACCTGCTGCAATCTTGGCTTCTTTCGGAAGCTTTGCTGCAAAGTTAAAAACTTCTTTATCCAGAAATGGTACCCTGACTTCCAGGGAATGTGCCATGCTCATTTTATCTGCTTTCTGCAAAATATCGCCAGGAAGCCAGTAGTTCAGATCTACAGACTGCATTTTTTCCATGTCTTGAAGTGAGCCTCTGTTTTCTGACTCAAGCTCTTCATAAAATTGACTTAAATACTCCTGCGTGGAAGGTCCTGTTACTTTATTTTTCAAAATCTGTGCTTTCTCTTTTTCACAGTAAATATATGCATTTCCGATGAAGCGTTCTTCTACTTTCATTCCTGCGCGGATAAGGAAATCCCGTCCTTTCACGTCTGGCAGCTTTGCAGCCAGTTTTCTGACAGCGCATCTGAGCACGAACGGAATCCAGGCAACTTTCTTTAATGCTTCAGGTTCTCTGTAAATATTGTATCCGCCGAAAAGTTCATCTGCGCCTTCCCCGGAAAGGACTACCTTAACATGTCCGGCAGCCTCTTTGGAAAGAAAATAAAGTGCAACTGCAGAGGCATCCCCAAGTGGTTCATCCATATGATACATCACATCTGGAAGGGCATCCCAGAATTCCTGCTTGGATATGATTTTCACATGGTGTTTCAAGCCTGCTTTTTCTGCCACTTTGGCAGCTTTGTTGACTTCACTATATCGGTCTCCCTCATCAAATCCCACTGTGAATGCCTGATCTGCACCGGAGGCAGAAGCCAGATACCCGGAGTCCACTCCCCCGGATAAAAACGCGCCGACTTCCACATCGCTTAACATGTGGTGCTTCACCGAATCC
>NZ_JBBKBP010000062.1:0-1192 GCF_037890165.1 Blautia sp. HCN-1074 | reverse complement strand
GGGACAGCAAGCGATAAGGAGGCAGACGATTTCTGCATCAGACAGTTGCTGCCCAATAAACTAAAAGATCAATATTGCTTTAAAACAGAATCCGCTATTATGTTGACCTGATTACGGTTCCTGGTGTACAATGTCATCTGTTGGATTCGTCCAACAATCTGGCCTATCATCCGGGAATACGCGAACGTGGTGTGGCACGCAAGGCAATCTTTGACTGCACTGTACCGTTCGACTAGAAAGATCGTTTCCAGAGAACTCAGTTTATGGACGTAAATCCGAAATACTGGCTGTCGGATATGTTTTAAATAATAAGAAAAAGCTTCAGGCAGATGTCAGAAAAAGCGGCATTTGCCTGAAATCAGGTAAAGGAGAGAGAAAAAAAGCTATGCCTATTGGAGTAATTATCAACGCATTATCCGTAGTTATAGGAGGAATCCTGGGTGCCCTTATGGGACATAAGTTAAGTCCGAAATTCAAGGCAGACATTACCCTGGTGTTCGGTGTATGTTCTATGGGAATGGGAATCAGTACTATCGGCCTGATGGAAAATATGCCGGCGGTTATTTTTTCCATCGTAATCGGAACAGGAATCGGTCTTGCGATTCATCTTGGGGAAAAAATCAATGCCGGTGCAGGTGCAATGCAGAGAGTGATCAGCAAATTTATCAAGAATTCAAATTCTGAAATGTCTGAAGATGAATTTATGAACACTTTAGTGACAATTATTGTATTGTTCTGTGCCAGCGGAACCGGAATTTATGGTTCTATCGTATCCGGTATGAGTGGAGATCATTCTGTATTGATTTCCAAATCTATTCTGGATTTATTTACAGCGGCGATCTTTGCATGCAGTCTGGGAATGGTTGTATGCATGATCGCGATTCCGCAGGTGATTATTTTCCTGATTCTGTTTTTTGCGGCAACGGCGATTTTCCCGCTGACAACACCGGGGATGATCAATGACTTTAAAGCCTGTGGTGGATTTCTGATGCTTGCAACAGGATTCCGTATGGTGAAACTGAAAAACTTCCCGACTGCGGATATGATACCGGCTATGGTACTGATCATGCCGATGTCATGGTTCTGGGTGACTTATGTACTTCCGTTAGTATCCTGATATTTTTCTGATGCTTTTTTCGTGGAAAGAGTGTTGAAATGACAATATATTGTATGACCGCGCGTCGCATTCTCT
>NZ_JBBKBP010000061.1:0-1215 GCF_037890165.1 Blautia sp. HCN-1074 | reverse complement strand
ACTAACTGCTTTGTGTGTGGATATAAAATCTAAATTCTATTGTATAACTTTTCTTAGCCAATTATCTCTAAATAAAATCTGTTCGTCAGTATGAAACCAATGTTCTCCGTCATTCATAACGGTAAGATTTGCACAATGTCTATCAATAAATTTATCTACCGTTTGACGTGATGTAAGATTATCATGTTCAGCATACAAAATTTCAGTAGGCGTTTTCCAATTTATCGGGTTTGCCCGAACAAAACATAGATATTCCCACGATAATGTTTCTCCAAAATCAGTTGGTATTTCTTTTCTTTCAGAAAGTTCCTTTTCAGACACATTCGCCCAGCTCATCATATCTACTATAAGTTGTTCCATATCAAGTATAGGCGATATGAATAATGCTTTTTCAATCTTGAAATTCTGTAATGTGTGCATTGTAAAATAAGCTCCGATACTATTAGCAAGTACATATATGTAGTCATATTTTTCAGATATTTTATCGTAGACTTCCATAATTTTATTTTTTACAATCCACGGGAAATAGTCATTATAATCTACTCCAAAAACATCAAAATCTAAACAAATATTTTTGAACTGTTCAGTTTCAAGATAACTTCCACCTTTACCATGAACATATATCATTGCTTTCTTCAAAATAACGCCCCCATAAATCAGAATTTTATATATCCACATTATACCATTCCTATATCAGCACTACAATAAAATTTTATGCACCGATAATCTTATTGAACAGCTCTAACAGACACCATTTCATCACTCCAATCTGAAATTTTGGTAAGAAAAAAGCAGTCAATCCTAAGACTAACTGCTTTAAAAGCTATTAAACTGTATTGTATAGAAAATTATTTTTTTGACGTTCCCCAGTCAACCAGCATAAACAAAGCGATACCCATACCTGCAATCAAAAAGAAAATACTTATACTTTTCTTTTTTACTAATCCAACAATACCTATGATTATTAAAAGGATAGAAACTATTAACGACATATAGAAACAGAACTTCGCCCATTTTCCACCTTTATTACTAAAATATTCTTGTCTTTTGTCACTAACTCTACATTCTAAGAAATATTCTACTAATCCACTACTTAAATATTTTACAATATCTTTAATAAGTTCCACAATATCACTTCCCATATAAAATTATAATATCTGCTATTTGTGGGGTATTATAACACTTCTATGTATGCTTTACAACAATTTATGCACC
>NZ_JBBKBP010000060.1:0-1284 GCF_037890165.1 Blautia sp. HCN-1074 | reverse complement strand
CCAATGTGGTCGAATCAAAAAACGTTTAGAAAAATTGCTTAAAAGAAACGATTTATTATTCATCTGAAAAAATACGCAGAATACCGGAACTCAGGCAGAATGCAGGTCTTACCACACCGCTTCTGGCAGGGCTTGTTCATACGAAACTGTATCTGCCTGCGACCGGGGCAGGCGTGCCATATACCAGTGGATTCAATACTGCGTCCGGTGTGGCATCAATTGTAGCAGCAGATGAAGGCGATGAAGAATCCAGAGTCCTTTACAATAACGGAGATGGAACCTGGATCGATGAGAACGGAAATCTTTATGAAGAGTAAATGAAAAGAAACGTTTTCCGTAAGCAAATAAGGGAATGGAAAACATTTCTTTTTTTATAAAATGTTATATGAGATATAAAAGCTATTTTGAAATATAATTATTTGATAAGAAAGACATTTTTATTTTACAACAAACAGACATTTTTATGATAAAATATCGATAAAAATAATTTTGGACTGTAACAAAAGTCGTTGCAGTGTCTAAACTACATCAAATGGATACGGAGGAAGAAATGTGCGGGATTTGTGGATTTACAGGTTACAGACAGGATCAGAAGACAGTAATTGAAAGGATGATGAAAGCCATTGAACATAGAGGCCCGGATAGTGAAGGCTCTTTTTGCAGGGAGAAGATTACGCTGGGCTTTCGAAGACTTAGTATTATTGATTTAGAAGATGGGCAGCAGCCTATGGAAAGTGCGGACGGAAACCTGCATATTGTTTTTAATGGGGAAATCTATGATTATAAGGAACTGCGGGCAGAACTTGAGGCTTCCGGCATTTCTTTCTGTACCCATTCTGACACGGAAGTTCTGGTAAATACCATTCAACAGTATGGTGAGAAGGCACTGGATAAGCTCAGGGGAATGTTTGGGTTTGCAGTATGGAATGAAAAAGAGCAGACTTTGATGCTTGCAAGGGATTTCTTTGGAATTAAGCCTGTGTACTATGCCGAAATAGATGGACACTTTGTATTTGCTTCTGAAATTAAGAGTATTCTTGCATTTCCAGGCTATGAAAGAAAAGTAAATCAGAAGGCCCTGGAGCAGTATTTGTCATTTCAATATGCCCCTCTGGAAGAGACCTTTTTTAAGGGAATCTATAAACTTATGCCCGGACATATGCTTTTATATAAAAACGGAAACTATGAAATAAAGACTTATTTCAAAACAAAGCTTACACCTGGCAAGTGGAACCGTAAGACGAATATGGATCAGCTGCGGAGCCAGCTTGCAGAGATTTTAAG
>NZ_JBBKBP010000058.1:0-1529 GCF_037890165.1 Blautia sp. HCN-1074 | reverse complement strand
CTTAGGATTGACTGCTTTTTTCTTACCAAAATTTCAGATTGGAGTGATGAAATGAGCGATATTTTTAAGGATATGCAGGCAAAAGTCGGCTGTGATTATCTTTCCGACCTGCCCTCTTACAAGCGTAAGGTGTGGCATGAAATGAAACGGCTGAACCTTGCTGACTATGAAGAAAGACAGTTAGAAGATTTTTCAAAGTATGTGTTTGGTATGTCGTACCAGACCATAAAAGATGTGATGAAACAACAGAAAGGACGTGAGGAACAATGCAGGAAACAAGGGTGCTGGTGGAAACGAAAGGAACAACTGGCGAAGAAACAACATCATACTGGTTCGACCTGCCGATAGATGTTGCAGAGTTTGAAGAAAAGTTAGGTATCGGTGCAGAAAGTGGGGATTACCGCATTATCGAAAAGGTGTTGCCTTATGCTGATGAAGTTCACGAACATACAAGCGTGTATCAGCTTAACGAATTAGATTTTATGTACCGCCAGCTTTCAAGTGATATGCAGGAAGAATATGTATCACTACTTACGGTGTTTGAGAATCTAGAAGCACTTTATATTTGCAGGAACGTGATTACCGTTTATCCAGACTGCAAAAGCATGATAGATGTTGCAAGGCAAAAGCTGATGAACGACCCGACGTTCAAACATTTATCCGAGGACTGTCAAGAATACTATTTTGACTTTGAAGCCTATGCTTCTCACTTGCAGGAACACGGGAAATTTTTAGTAACAGAACACGGTATCTTTGAACTGCCAGAGTAGGAAATGAGGTGGTGCTTATGATTGATGATATGGCGGTTTATATTGCTAATCTTGGTAAATACAATGAGGGTTATTTAGTCGGTGCTTGGTTCACGTTTCCCATTGACGAGGAAGATGTGAAAGAAAAAATCGGCTTGAATGAACAGTATGAGGAATACGCAATCCATGATACCGACAACTTCCCGATTGCGATTGGCGAGTATGTTTCCATTGAAGAACTCAATGAGATGTATGAAATGATAGAGGAACTTCCCGACTATATCGTAGAGTGTCTGGACGGATTTATCAGCCACTACGGGACGCTGGAAGAAGTCGTGGAACACAAGGACGATATTTATTATTATCCCGACTGTGAAACCATGACAGACGTTGCCTACTACTACATAGACGAATTGCAGGCACTTGGCGACATTCCACCCAGCTTACAGAACTACATTGACTATGAAGCCTACGGGCGAGATTTGGATATGGGCGGTTACTTTATTGAAACAAGCCGAGGTATGTGCGAGATACCATATTAACGCTGGAAGATCAGCAATAAGAACTGTTGCTACTGACAGCGTATTTCTCTTTTAAGGGACAGTCTGAAAATGGCTGTCCTTTTCTCTTTGAAGAATTTACGAAAGGAGCTGAAAGAACTTGAAAAAGATTAAAAGCTACACGGGTATCTGGAACGTGGAAAAAGTCTTATATGCAATCAATGACTTTAACTTGCCCTTTCCCGTTACCTTTACACAGATTACATGGTTTGTGATTACA
>NZ_JBBKBP010000057.1:0-1588 GCF_037890165.1 Blautia sp. HCN-1074 | reverse complement strand
CCTGCTAACAAAAGTCAAGTACTTTTAAGCAGGTTTTTTTAATTATTTCCTTAATCTATTTTTGTGTACAACAAGAAGACTGGCGTTATTTCCAGTCTGTATAATTACATCAGATGATTTTTGTCTTCTTTACTGGTAAACTTCCATCACCCTTGCATAATAAATACGCAGGAATTTATTCAATCCGGCAATTTTTGCATGCTTTTTACTTTTACCTTCACTTTCCTTTTTCAAAATATAATTGTATACGGCATCATCTTTCGGAGCAGAGTGACTTTTCAGCACTCTCATCACTTCATATCCGACTTTTCTGAGCGTTGATGAGCCCCTCTTTGTTATCCTGCGTTTTGAACCAATGAACTGTCCTGATTCATATGGTGGTGGATCAATCCCAGCCCATGCTATGAGTGCTTTTGCATTGTGCAGCTTTCTTACATCTCCAATCTCCGCAATAAGTTTCACTGCAAGGACATTACCAACTCCTCCCATTTCCCTGACAACCGAATATTCAGGTAAGGACTTCGCAAGTTCTTGCATTCGTGTTAAAATAAGAGACAGAGAGCTGTCTACAGCCCTCAATACTGATACTGCTTCCTGTACTAACATTTTGGTCGATGGGGTGCTGGAAGACAGTGTAGGAATACCACTTGAAGCTAATTCATAGACTGCCTCAGCCTTAGATCTGCTTCTGTGGTATTTCTTTTCTCTTGCCCAAGCAATATATTCCTCAGTGAACTTTTCGAGACTCATAGATGTGATCAAATCAAAGTGCCAGAATCTCTCTACAAAGTCGCTGAGTTTATCTTTTCCATTAGCTTCATTCCAACTGTTAAACATCTTCTTTATTCCCGGCAGCACATAATCCAGAACATGTGTCAGCTCCTGTAAAGCTTTCACATGTAACTCCATATAGTACCGATAACGGCGTCCCAAAAGTTTGAGTTCAGCATAGGTTTCTTCAGTGCCTTCATATCGTTGCAACTTAAACCATTTCTCAATTCCGTAGTTTGCGATCATTATTGAATCAAGTCTGTCGGTCTTTGCTCCCCTGATGCTGTTGTCTTTCGCATATTTTTTCATTGCGAACGGATTAACAATAGATACGAAATATCCTTTGTCATGAAGAAATGTCACTACGGGCAGATGGTAAATACCAGTGGCCTCCATCACTATCCTTACCTCTCCATCCAGCTTGCTCAGTAAATTATCAAGATCTTCCATGTCCTTTTCTACATGATGTATCTCAAAAGGACTGCTCACTACTTCTCCGTAAGGTTTAAGTATGCAGACTGTGCTTTTTCCTTTCGATACATCTACACCTACGCTTATCATTTTTTAATCTCCTTAAATTGTATTAGTAATTGTTCCAGCCGCACTTATTACCATCCAGTTTAGTTAGTTACGCGGGAGCGAATCCCTACCTGCTTAATCGAATGCTTATAATAAGGGGTTGGTTAACGGTTTTTTTGACGGATGCAATGATCCAAATAGAGCTACGTCAGACCAATTACTCCCCTATATTATAATAAAATAAGTGCAGCTGTCAGAGTTAATTACTCTCTAACAACTACACTTTTATGGTACTAAA
>NZ_JBBKBP010000056.1:0-1593 GCF_037890165.1 Blautia sp. HCN-1074 | reverse complement strand
TTTGTGATAAGTGATTTGTGATTAATATATAAAAGCCCTCTTTAAAGGGCTTTTATGTTTATTTTGAAAAAGAGATAAAATCAATATATCCCTTTTCCCCAATTTTTACAACGGCATTGTAGGGCTTTTTCTCTTTGTTTTTGATTCCTTTTACCAGGGTTTCTTTTCCCTCCAGTAATTCTTTTACATTCGTTTTGGTTAGTTTTTTCTTTCTAAAATGTTCAGCTAAAGTAAACTTACATTCAGGATAATTTGAACAACCATAAAACGATTTTTTTAATACAATATTGTTGCCACACTTAGGACATTTTCCTACAAGGGGTCCCGAGCGCTTAGTGGGAATTTGTACCCCTTATCGATACAAATTCCCCGTAGGCGCTAGGGACCTCTTTAGCTTCTTGGAAGCTGTCAGTAGTATATCTAATAATTTATCTCCATTCCCTTTAGTAACGTGTAACTTTCCAAATTTAAAAAAGCGACTCATAGAATTATTTCCTCCCGTTAAATAATAGATAACTATTAAAAATAGACAATACTTGCTCATAAGTAATGGTACTTAAATTGTTTACTTTGGCGTGTTCCATTGCTTGATGAAACTGATTTTTAGTAAACAGTTGACGATATTCTCGATTGACCCATTTTGAAACAAAGTACGTATATAGCTTCCAATATTTATCTGGAACATCTGTGGTATGGCGGGTAAGTTTTATTAAGACACTGTTTACTTTTGGTTTAGGATGAAAGCATTCCGCTGGCAGCTTAAGCAATTGCTGAATCGAGACTTGAGTGTGCAAGAGCAACCCTAGTGTTCGGTGAATATCCAAGGTACGCTTGTAGAATCCTTCTTCAACAATCAGATAGATGTCAGACGCACGGCTTTCAAAAACCACTTTTTTAATAATTTGTGTGCTTAAATGGTAAGGAATATTCCCAACAATTTTATACCTCTGTTTGTTAGGGAATTGAAACTGTAGAATATCTTGGTGAATTAAAGTGACACGAGTATTCAGTTTTAATTTTTCTGACGATAAGTTGAATAGATGACTGTCTAATTCAATAGACGTTACCTGTTTACTTATTTTAGCCAGTTTCGTCGTTAAATGCCCTTTACCTGTTCCAATTTCGTAAACGGTATCGGTTTCTTTTAAATTCAATTGTTTTATTATTTGGTTGAGTACTTTTTCACTCGTTAAAAAGTTTTGAGAATATTTTATATTTTTGTTCATGTAATCACTCCTGAAGTGATTACATCTGTAAATAAATACAGAAGTTAAACGATTTGTTTGTAATTTTAGTTATCTGTTTAAAAAGTCATAAGATTAGTCACTGGTAGGAATTAATCTAACGTATTTATTTATCTGCGTAATCACTGTTTTTAGTCTGTTTCAAAACAGTAGATGTTTTATCTACATTACGCATTTGGAATACCAACATGACGAATCCCTCCTTCTTAATTACAAATTTTTAGCATCTAATTTAACTTCAATTCCTATTATACAAAATTTTAAGATAACAGTCAAGAACATATCTGCACAAGTTGTAGATATACCATAAATGCTGATAATCAACATGATTACGCTTACCATCAAATAA
>NZ_JBBKBP010000055.1:0-1639 GCF_037890165.1 Blautia sp. HCN-1074 | reverse complement strand
GAGGCTGTAAAAAATCTTGTGTCTTTGGAAAGTGAATCTTTCTGATAAGAAATAGATATGTAAGGTTTTGCTGTCGAATTTATAATTCTGTTGTTGTTGAATCTATCTTTCTATTTACAGTATAACCATCTGATAAGATTTTATACATCCGTTTTGATTTTTTTGCATGACAAATAAGACATTGTATTGATTGCTTTTTTCGTGGGCGCTGCCCACACCCGACCTCTGGAATAGAGTAGGGAAATTCTGGCAATAATACAAATGCCGACGGAATAGAAAGGAAGCGGGAATGGTCAGCTTTGGAGCAAATCCATTCCTGCTTTTCTTTTCTCTACAGATAGTTGGTAAGCCGTTCTCCATACAAGACAATCAACTGATTCAACACCTGATCCCAGTTCCGATATCTCTGTGTCCATTTCCTGACTACGTTTTCGCTGGCAAGATACAGCATCTTTTCCAGTGCTGTATCGCTTGGAAATACACTCTTGGTTTTTGTGACTTTCCGGTATTGACGGTTCAATCCCTCTATGATGTTGGTTGTGTACATAATACGTCTGATATCATTTGAAAACTGGAAAAAGGAACTTACATCTTCCCAATTATTTTCCCAGTTGCTGATAGCATAGGGATATTTCTTTCCCCATTTCTCCTTAATGTTCTCCAGTTCTGATAAAGCTGCTGTTTCATTCGGAGCATTATATACTGCTTTGAAATCTGAGGAAAACTTTTTCAGATCATTATAGTTCACATACTTGAAAGAATTACGCAGCATATGGATGACGCATCTCTGGATCTCTGCCTGCGGATAGACTGCCTGTATAGCTTCTTTAAAGCCAGGAAGCCCATCTACACAGAAGAAAAGTACATCCTTTACTCCACGGTTCTTCAGATCATTGAGCATTCCAAGCCAGAACTTGCTGGTTTCATTGGCTCCTACTGTGATGCTGAGGATATCTTTATACCCTTCCACTGTAACACCGAGAACAACATAAGCAGCACGGCTTAAGATCCTGCCATCCTCCCGGACTTTGTAATGAATACAGTCCATAAAGACAAACGGATAAACCGGATTCAGAGGACGTGACTGCCACTCCTTGACCTGAGGAAGGATCTTATCGGTGATCTTGCTGACCATTTCTGCCGATAATTCAATTCCATAGAGATCCTGAAGCTGGTCATGAATGTCACGTGTACTCATACCACGTGCATATAAAGAGATCACTTTTTCTTCAATTCCAGAAATATCCCTCTGATATTTAGGAATCAGCTTCGGTTCAAACTCCCCATTACGGTCTCTTGGTACATCAATTTGGAATTCACCGTACTGGCTTTTTAAGTTCTTTGTGGAATGACCATTTCTTTTGTTGTCTGTCTGCAGATCTCCCTTATGATTTTTTTCATAACCGAGAGTTGCATCCAACTCTGCCTCCATCAGCTCCTGCAGGATATCTTTGAAACTGTCTTTCAGAAGCGTGTATACATCGGCAACGCTACTAATGTTGTTTTCTGAGATAATCTGTCGAATTTGTTCCTTTGCAACTGCCATAAAAATACTCCTTTTCGATAAGAATTGTCATATCTGAATTCTTACCAAAAAGGAGCCATTTTTTACCGGAAACACAAACTATTTTACACTACC
>NZ_JBBKBP010000054.1:0-1853 GCF_037890165.1 Blautia sp. HCN-1074 | reverse complement strand
TTCAGTTCGCCCGGCGCGAACGTTATTCTTAAAGGTGAAAGTCCTAAGTGTGCCCGTTAGCGGGAAGCACATAGCCAACATGGCAAGGGTGTCCACTGTAAGGTGGAATCTGAAGGAAGCCTGCGGCAAACCATTGGTCCGACGGACAGAAATCATGTATAAGGCTTACAGTTCGGATAAGACTGCTGAATAAGTTGAAGTCCAATAGCTAACGTAGAACTGGTAGTAGACATGGCGGATAGATGATGGGAAAGATAGCGTATTTTAACCGGGGAGATCCTATGGGTGGTCTCATTTGCCATAGTAACAACGAATCATAGGAAGTCAGCAGATGTCATAGTAGCGAGGAAGTCCGGGAAAGCCGGATGGAGCAAAGGACAGAACAGTTAATCAGCTGGAGTACGTCCTAATTGAGAGTTTTAGACGAAACACATGCCGAGAGGAGTACCACAAGTACTAAGTGGTCGGAACTCACGAAAAGGAAAGGAAACAGCGCATGGAGGAACAAGGAATATTTATAGAACGCATTCTGTCAAATGAAAACATGAATCGTGCCTACAAACAGGTGAAAAAGAATAAAGGTGCGGCAGGAATAGACGGAATGGAATGTGCCGATTTGCTTTCTCATTTGAAAGTAAATGGACAGCAACTCAGAGAGAGTATAAGAAATCAGTCATACAAACCAATGCCAGTAAAGAGAGTGGAAATCCCTAAAGCAGACGGAAGCAAACGAAAACTTGGAATTCCAACTGTCACAGATCGTGTGGTACAGCAAGCAGCTACACAGGTATTAACACCTATATATGAAAGAAAATTTCATGAGAACAGCTATGGATTCAGACCTGGAAAAAGTGCACAGAAGGCAGTACTAAAAGCAGTTAAATACATGAATGAAGGATATAACTGGGTCGTGGATATTGACTTGGAAAAGTTTTTTGATACGGTAGAACACGACAAGTTAATATCTGTTTTGAACAAAGAGATTAAGGATGGAAAAATACTTTCGCTAATCCGAAAATTTCTAGTAAGTGGAGTTATGGTTGGAGAACAGATAGAAGAAACAGAAATCGGAACCCCACAAGGGGGAAATATTTCACCGCTTCTCGCTAACATACTGCTCAATGAATTGGATTGGGAACTTGAAAGCCGAGGACTTAAATTTGTACGATATGCAGATGACTGTATTATTTTTGTCAAAAGCGGAAAAGCTGCGGCAAGGGTAATGGAATCGGTCACGAAGTATATTGAAAATGTTCTGCGGCTGAAAGTGAACAGGGGCAAGAGTAAAATAGGGAGACCCACAGAAATACAATATCTGGGATTTGCCTTCTATTATCAGTTTCAGGAAAAGAAATATAAGATAAAAGTCCCTCAAAAGTCATTGGATAAGGTAATGAAGAAAGTCAGAAAATTAACGAGCCGCAAGTGGGGTGTAAGTAACTCATATAAAGCCCAAAAGATAGCGGAAGTGGTAAGAGGCTGGATCAATTACTTTAAAATTGGCTCAATTCTTACAGCAACCCGAAGACTCGATACGGTTATTAGGTACAGGTTCAGAATGTGTATATGGAAACATTGGAAAAATCCTAAAACCAGATATAGAAATCTGATAAAACTGGGTGTTAGTAAAAAGAATGCAAAAAGTGCGGCAGGATTCCATGGATATGCTCGGGTTTGTCGTACAGAAACTATTTGCTATGCAATGTCAAATGCACGTCTGAAAAAGTTCGGATTACTCTCAGCAGAGGAATATTTTTGTCAAACAAGATGTTAAGTTAACTGAACCGCCGGATGCGGAACCGCATGTCCGGTGGTGTGAGAGGTCGGCGGCGAAAGCTGCCTCCTACTCGATC
>NZ_JBBKBP010000053.1:0-2061 GCF_037890165.1 Blautia sp. HCN-1074 | reverse complement strand
AAGGGGCTGTCGGGAAATAGATAGTTCCAAATCAGGGAGGGTATGACTCACAACGAGTCATACCCTCCCTAAATTTATCTGAAAAAAGAAAAAAAGATGGCTAATGATAACCATCTTTCTCTCCGTTACATGTTATAATGTAACTATGCTAACCAATAATTATTATAATGATTTTTTTGAATTAGGGCAACAGAAAATTAACTTTAGTTTCTTCGAATTGAGTTTACCTGACGACGATCCAGTCTATACCCTGAAAAAAGTGATGGAGGAATTAGATTTTTCTGGCTTGTTAGCCAATTGTTCAGATAAGGGAAGAACCGGGTACAACCCAATCATGATGTATGCTGTAGTTACCTATGCAAATATGCGGGGGATACGTTCTGTTGACCGTATTGTTGATCTGTGTGAAAGAGACCTTGCTTTTATCTGGCTGACGCGCGGACAAAAACCGAAACGTGATGCTTTTTATGACTTTAAAAACAGGAAACTAACATCTGATATCCTGGATGATCTGAATTACCAGTTTATGCGGCGGCTGCAGAAAGAAGGGCTGGTCACATTAAAAGAACTTTTTATTGACGGTACAAAGATAGAGGCAAATGCGAACCGTTATACTTTTGTATGGCGCGGAAGCATCAATTACCATCTGGCAGGACTTCTGGACTCTATCGACCAGCTTTTTGAAAAATATAATTCTTTTCTGCAGGAGAATGATTATGGGACAAAGTACGAGCTGGGAAATGCACAGATGTTTGTGATCGAAGGGATGGATAAAGTCCGGGAAGTGATCGAAAAGAACAGAAAACGAAAGCTTGTAAAACATAAAAAGCTTTCAAATAACCGTATTATAGAGATCGATAACTGTTCACCGCTTGAAATACGGAAACTCCAGAACAATCTCACGATGATCGCAGACAACGAGGGAATCGAATTTGTTTACGGAAAAGGAAAAAGAAAACCTGCACTTCAACAGTTGCATGAGGAACTGGAACAATGCGGAAAACGACTGATGGAATATAAAGAATGCTTTGAGATCATGGGAAAAGACAGAAACAGTTATTCCAAAACAGATCTGGAAGCAACTTTTATGCGTATGAAAGAAGATCACATGCTGAACGGACAGTTAAAGCCAGCATATAATGTTCAGATCGCGGTAGAGAATTATTTTATCGTACATGGATATGTAAGCAGCGACCGCACCGATTATAATACCCTGATCCCGGTCCTTGAAAAACATAAGAATGCTTTCGGGAGTATTCTGGAAGAAGTAACTGCGGACAGCGGGTACTGTAGTGAAAAAAATCTGCTTTATTTAAAACAGAATGAAATATCCAGTTATATAAAACTGCAGGATCATGAAAAGCGAAAAACACGCGCTTATTCAGAAGATATCAGTAAATATTACAACATGAGGACAGGGATCTTTGAAGATGAACAGTTCTATATCTGCCATGACGGACGTGAACTGCGGCATCTCAGGACAGAGAGCAAAGAGCAGGATGGATATACACAGACCTTTGAGGTATATGGTTGTGCAGACTGCAGCGGATGTGAACATAAAGCGCGCTGTCTGTATAAGTATGATGCGGAGAAAGATGCCGAAAAGAACAAAGTCATGAAGATCAATGAACAATGGGAGGAACTGAAAGAACGATCGCATGCCAATATCCAGAGTGAACGCGGGATCCTGAAACGCCAGACACGTTCCATTCAGACGGAAGGACATTTTGGAGATATCAAAGAAAATGAGAACTTCCGGCGTTTTAATTACCGTTCGGCAGATATGGTATATAAAGAATTCATGCTGTATGCTATTGGAAGAAATATAAATAAATATCATCGTTTTTTATACGAAAAACTGAGAAAATTTGAAGGAAAAACTGCCTAGAAAAAAATGCGGCTGAAAAAATCCAAACAAGGATTTTTTGCGGCCAAAAACAGAAAGTATTTATCGAAATAAAAATATCCTGAACAAGTTGCAGGGCCAGAAAGCCTTGTAACTGTCAGGATATTTTTGTTTGGTGCTGTCAGCTTTAAAAAACGTTATTTACCGACAGCCCC
>NZ_JBBKBP010000052.1:0-2077 GCF_037890165.1 Blautia sp. HCN-1074 | reverse complement strand
GTAGGTAGACCCAAGGAACCTCCCCTTGAGTCCCCATCAGAACCGTACGTGAGCCTCTCGACTCATACGGCTCCCTCTCCAACAGATGGTAATATTCCAAATTTCCAGTGTGCAAACAAGTTTCTGTCTCTTCTGGCTACTGCACCAAGCCAGTGCTCGGCTCTGCTTCTCGTGTTCTTCTTTTTATAACTTCGTCGTACCCATTTAATCAGACATTGATTGATATAACGCAACACCTCATAAAATTCTGACTTATAATAGTGTGTGTAGTAGTTAATCCATCCTTGCACTACTTTGTTTATCATGTTCCCAATATCTTTTAATGAGAGATCCGCCTTTAACTGTATCTTCCATTCTCTGATCTTCTGTTTCATAGCAGTTTTGGCTTTTTCACTGACCGCAGGCGTAAAGCCTACAAAGAACTTTCCTTCTTTATTCTTATTCAGCCTTGGTCTGAACGTATATCCCAGAAAAGTGAATTGAGTACAACTATAGTTTTGTGACCTTCGGTTATCCTTGCAGTAAACAATACGTGTCTTTTCTTTATTTAGTTCCAATCCAAACTGCTGAAAACGTTCTTCCAGTTTCTGCTTTATAAATACAGCCTGCTTGTACGATTGGCAGTGCAGTACTCCATCATCAGCATATCTTTCCCACCAGATGTTCGGATATGCTTTTGTCATAAAGTCATCAAATACATAGTGAAGAAACAGATTTGCAAGCACAGGACTGATAACTCCACCCTGAGGTGTTCCTGACCTGCGTTCAGCAACTGAGCCATCACTCATGATGAACGGCACTGTAAGCCAGCGTTTTATATAAAGTATCAGCCATTTTATTTGCGTATGTTTCTCAACCATGTACATCAGATATCCATGTTTGATATTATCAAAGAGCCCTTTGATATCTAATTCCAATACCCAGTCTCTTTTAAAACATCTTTCCCTTGCTTGTCCTACTGCCTGAATTGCAGATTTGTTCGGACGGTATCCATATGAGTCCTTGTAAAACATTGGCTCAACCAGCGGTTCAAAGTACATCTTCGCAACCATTTGTGCGATTCTGTCTTCTACTGTTGGAATTCCCAAAATTCTGGTGCCACCATTTTTCTTGGGTATTGCTACTGCCCTTACAGGCTTCGGGAAATAACTTCCTGATGCCATCCGGTTCCATAGTTTATACAGGTTGTTATTAAGATGCTCCTCAAACTCTTTTATGGTTTGTTCATCCACCCCGTAACTTCCTGCGTTTTCCTTTACCGCCTGAAAAGCTGCAATTACAGCCTTCTTTGAAATATCAAACTGTTTTGCTTCGCTCATAAGCTCCTCCTTATTCCTAAGTTGACTTATTTACTCTGCTTGGATACTGTGGCTTCTTCGCTCTGTTTTCTTTTCAGAAACCCTCTTCACTACTACAAGCCACTCTGCCCCTATGACTGTATCAGTACTCTGTACCTTGCGGTTCGTCCACTTGGCACTCTCCCTTAACACCAGCCCGTAGGTTCCCACGTTCCATGTGAATGCCTGAACAGTGTTCATGCCACCTTTACGCTGTCCACCGCATAACCAGTAAATAGGCTCCCGTTATGCTTATCCCAGGTTAACGACTGACCCCCTGGTTTTGATGGAGTCTCTACGCTTTCGACGTTTTCGTAAGTGGTTCACAGCTTCGTTCATCTCCACTGTCCACACCTGACTGTTTTGTACAGCCTTTTCTCTGACGCTCAGTACCATAGCTTTTGACTACAGCACCTCAGAGTGATTTGGAACCTCCACCTATATAGCGGTTCCGATGGGCCTGCCATCATCATTCACACAGCATGGCTATACTTGTTTGGCATCATGCCACAAGTTCTCGCCTTCGTGGCGCACAATCATCAGCGTAGACCACCAGACCTGCATATCCCTTTAACATCGGCGTTACCACCTCTTTGAACCACCATACCAGCACATAGTGCATATAAATACAGGAAATTATCGGAGAGCAGACGGAACCTTGTCCACTTCCTTCCTCTGTTGCTTCAAATTCATAGTTATTCATAATTCCTGCTTTCAGCGTTCGTCTGACAAGGCGGATA
>NZ_JBBKBP010000051.1:0-2255 GCF_037890165.1 Blautia sp. HCN-1074 | reverse complement strand
CGTAATCACAAACCATGTAATCTGTGTAAAAGTAACGGGAAAGGGTAAGTTAAAGTCATTGATTGCATACAAGACTTTTTCCACGTTCCAGATACCCGTGTAGCTTTTAATCTTTTTCAAGTTCTTTCAGCTCCTTTCAAAATAGAAAAGGACAGCCATTTTCAGACTGTCCCTTAAAGAGAAATACGCTGTCAGTAGCAACAATGCTTGTCGCTGATCTTCCAGCGTTAATATGGTATCTCGCACATACCTCGGCTTGTTTCAATAAAGCAACCGCCCATATCCAAATCTCGCCCGTAGGCTTCATAGTCAATGTAATTCTGTAAGCTGGGTGGAATGTCCCCAAGTGCCTGCAATTCGTCTATGTAGTAGTAGGCAACATCTGTCATGGTTTCACAGTCGGGATAATAGTAAATATCGTCCTTATGTTCCACGACTTCTTCCAGCGTCCCATAGTGGCTGATAAATTCGTCCAGACACTCTACAATATAGTCGGGAAGTTCCTCTATCATTTCATACATCTCATTGAGTTCTTCAATGGAAACATACTCGCCAATCGCAATGGGAAAGTTGTCGGTATCATGGATAGCGTATTCCTCATACTGTTCATTCAAGCCGATTTTTTCTTTCACATCTTCCTCGTCAATGGGGAACGTGAACCAAGCACCGACTAAATAGCCCTCATTGTATTTGCCAAGATTAGCAATATAAACCGCCATATCATCAATCATAAGCACCACCTCATTTCCTACTCTGGCAGTTCAAAGATACCGTGTTCTGTTACTAAAAATTTCCCGTGTTCCTGCAAGTGAGAAGCGTAGGCTTCAAAGTCAAAGTAGTATTCTTGACAGTCCTCGGATAAATGCTTGAACATCGGGTCGTTCATCAGCTTTTGCCTTGCAACATCTATCATGCTTTTACAGTCGGGATAAACAATAATCACGTTCCTGCAAATATAAAGTGCTTCTAAATTTTCAAACACCGTAAGTAGTGATACATATTCTTCCTGCATATCACTTGAAAGCTGGCGGTACATAAAATCTAATTCGTTGAGCTGGTACACGCTGGTGTGTTCGTGGACTTCATCAGCATAAGGCAACACCTTTTCGATAATACGATAATCCCCACTTTCTGCACCGATACCTAACTTTTCTTCAAACTCGGCAACATCTATCGGCAGGTCGAACCAGTATGATATTGTTTCTTCGCCAGTTGTTCCTCTCGTTTCCACCAGCACCCTTGTTTCCTGCATTGTTCCTCACGTCCTTTCTGTTGCTTCATCACATCTTTTAAGCTCTGGTACGACATACCAAACACATACTTTGAAAAATCTTCTAACTGTTTTATATCATAATTCGTAAGCGGTAATCGCTTCATTTCATGCCACACTTTACGCTTGTAAGAGGGCAGGTTAGAAATATAATCACAGCCGACGTTTGCCTGCATATCCTTAAAAATATCGCTCATTTCATCACTCCAATCTGATTTTAGGTAAGAAAAAAGCAGTCAATCCTAAGACTAACTGCTTTATGTATATGGATATAATTTGATTAAGTTTTAAAACCAGTTTGTTTTTTCATCTCTAAATTGAGGGTTATCGCTGTGTTGATATGGATTATAGTTATTCAGATTGCAACCATATTCTTTTAATGATTTGATTTTGTTATCTTCTGTCCATTCAATTAAGGAAATACCGTCAAATTCTTCAACGCTTCCCGTATTCATTTCATTTTTAAAATACCATTCTACGACAGTTTGATTTTCTTTATGAAAGAACTGTTTAATATCCCAAATAATGACTTTACCACGAGTATTCCATTCATTAAACCAATGTTTTACTGTTTTAAGATTTTCATATTTAGGACACCAGCTTTCCGTATAAACAACATCTTCTGTAAAAATTTTATCTATTCCTAAGTCTTGCTGTTTCAACCACATATCAAACCATAAACGAATAATTTTTTCTCTCTCATTCAAAATAGAACACCTCGATTACTTCTTTTTTCACATTATAGCACCCATACATCAGCCCCACAATAAAATTTTATGCACCGATAATCTTATTGAACAGCTCTAACAGTACATCTTTCACACCGCCAGCATTGAATACCAAGCCGACAGCAATCAAGGCAACTACCAAGAAACCGATAAGTTTTGAAAACTCACGCTTGAACCCTAAGTAGATACCGATAACCACAATCGACATAAGCACTAAGCTCTGTGCGTTGCTTAAAAACCATTGATACAAATTTTGC
>NZ_JBBKBP010000050.1:0-2514 GCF_037890165.1 Blautia sp. HCN-1074 | reverse complement strand
TACGCCACACCAGCAACGGCTAGTCCGTGCCGTCGCCTTTCGCTTCGCACGTCGCCGTCCCGTCCTGCCTTGCTTGTGCAAGAGAACCTATGGTCTGCAAAAAATCATGTCCTTTCGGGACTAAGGGCGTGTAAAATTCACTGATAACGCTTGTTCCCACATCACAATAGCCACGCCCCTTGATACGCTTCTGGAAAAATTGCTTTTTTACATCAGAACCGAACAGCATACCGTAACCTAATTCGCTGATACGCCCAAGTCCTACACGGAAATTGAAGTTATCTCTGATACCGTCCGAGAAATACTTTGCGTCTGGACGCTGGCAGGCAACGATAAGGAAATAACCTGCTTGTCGTCCTAACATAACGATTTTCTTTAACTGGCTAAGTAAGCTCACACTTTCTTTCGTCCCCAGCATTTCAAAAAATGCTACATATTCATCAAAGATAAGAAAGCAGGGTGGCAGTCCCAGATAGGCATAGTTTTCGCCCGTCTTATAGTTCGGGTGTCGCTTCATTTCCTCACTTCGCTGTACCATGCCCTCATAAAAGGCATTGACGCAATCAATCATTTCTTCTTTGGTGTGATACACATTTTCCATAACTGTCCCTAAGTCTGCAAGGTCAGCGTTCTTCGGGTCTAAGATATAAAGGACAGCGTTTGTATGCAGTAAGGCTTCAATGAGTGTCAGCAGAAAATATGTTTTACCGCCACCAGTCCCACCAGCAATCAGAGCGTGAGGGAGTGCGTCATATTCCCAGACAAGATTTTTCATCAATCTAAGACAACCGTTTTCTGCCCGTACTTCATCAATGGTAATGCGGTTCGCTATCATATCATAAAGCAGGGTATATTCGATATAGCCGTCATGCAGGGTCTTGTCGGTCAGCTCACAATACAAGCCACTTTCCAACTTATCCTCCAACCGTAAAAGCTGGTCTTGATATTTTCCCAGCGTAATTTCACAGCGGATATGAAGAAGTCCTTTTTCCATTTGATAATAAATCTTTGGAAACCAGACGATTTTTTCCCTTGATCTGCTTTGCAGGTCAGTAAAAAAACCGCTGTCTTGTACGGTATCGGCTTCATACCACTTATTTTCCAGTATCATTCTTGCCAGCTTTTGACGGTGCAGTAGCTTCTTGAAACTGTCGTAACAGAAGCGGTAATACAGAAAAGCGACCAATGCACAAACACCAGTCGCTATCAGTATGGTTATGAAGTTGTAAAGGGAAAGCGTAAAGCCATTGTCTAATAAGCTGAAATGTTCCCAGTCGGTACGCATGAGCTGTTTGCTATTCAGTAGCAGGAGAACTGCCACGAACACAAACAGAAGCGTCTCTATGGAAAAATGATAAACAAGGTGCTTGTCGCTGGCTCTGATACGGTGTCCTTTGTTCCAAATCATACGCATAAATCAATCACTCCTTTCTGGGTATGAAAAAAGCAGTCAATCCTAAGACTAACTGCTTTGTGTGTAGGGATATAAAATTGTAAAACTAAGATTGCATTTCAGATATGGATTTGAAACCCCTCATAGCTGAATATACCATTCCCTTGTTTTAATTTCCCTTCATTTGACAAGTTGTGAAAAGCTGTCTCTATCTTGTCAATTATAGTAACTGGAATAGATAAATGATGATGTCCTGGCAAAATTCGACTTATCTTTAAAGATTGAATTTTTCTAACAGACTTCCAAAATTCTTGTGGGTTTGTTGATGGATAAAAAGCATCAAGGCAACCGCTATATATCAAATCGCCGGAATACAGATATTTTCTATCCGCTTCATAGAAACAACAATGTCCGGGAGAATGACCGGGCGTGTGAATAACTACCAACTTTCTGTTCCCTAAGTCAATACAATCTTCATCATGTAAAATCATTTGCGGAACCCCTTGAAAAATCTGATATTTCTCTACCTTAAAATCCGAGGGGAAATCACATGGATTGCACATAATATTGTTTTTTACCACTTGCAAAGGTATAGGGAATTTGACCGATAGCCATTCTTTTTCTGCTTCATGAACTGCAATAGACCGAAAATATTTATGTCCACCGATATGATCCCAATGAACATGAGTAGTGATTACTGTAACGGGCAGTTTCGTCAATCCATCAATAACCTCTCTGATGTTGGAAACACCTAAACCTGTATCAATCAGAATGGCTCTTTTTGTCCCACACAATAGATAACAATGTGTTTCTTCCCAGTGTTTGTATTCGCTGATGACGAATGTATCTTGGTCTATTTGTTCGACGGTAAACCAACTGTCCATATACTATTCTCACTCCCTAAAAATTTTAATTTGTCGCTTTCTTCATACCCATATTATAACAGTTCCGTATATCCTCTACAACGAAAATCTATTCAGCAAGTCTATTTTTTCGGTTGTCCCTGCGGTGTATGGTTCTGTGTATTGCCTGCGTTCTGGTTGCTTTTATTCTTCAATACAATATCCTCTGCCTTTACATACCAGTCCACATCTGCACCCGTATAGGTTTTTCTTGATACC
>NZ_JBBKBP010000049.1:0-2665 GCF_037890165.1 Blautia sp. HCN-1074 | reverse complement strand
GTAAGTAGGTAATCATCCGTATCTTTTTTTTCATTTTTTATTCTGTTACAATCTCCTTAAAACTCAGGAGGTATTCTATACACTATGAATAAAGAAGAAAAAGCAAAACTCTGGGCTGACCGTATCCAGCAATGCCAGACCAGTGGGAAAACATGTAAACAATGGTGTGCAGAAAACGGCATCCCCTTATCTACGATGGGATACTGGATCCGCAGACTTGCAAAAGAAGAGCCGGCATCCGAATCTGAACAGGATCTGGTCTTTGTCAGACTTCCCTCTGAACAGGAAGCTGCCAGAAAGCTTCTCTCTGAGGAATCTTCACCGGTGCGTATTTTTATCTCAAACAGTATCCGTATTGAAATATCTGATTCCTGCAGACCGGAACTGATGGAATCCATACTGGGATTCCTGCAGCGCCATGCTTGACCTGGCAGGAGGAACAACAGTATATCTTTCCTGCGGAGTCACTGATCTGAGAAAAAGTTACAATGGTCTGGCCGCCATCATCAAATTAAAATTTCACCTCGACCCATACTCACGCTGCATGTTTGCGTTCTGCAACCGTCGGCGTACTTCTATAAAGATCCTTCAATGGGACGGATCCGGATTCTGGATCCTGATGAAACGGCTCGACCGTAATGCCTTCCACTGGCCGGATACTCCGGATGAACTCCGTCAGGTGACTCTGAAAGAGATCCACTGGCTGTGTGACGGGCTCTCCTTAAATCCCAGGGGTGCATTTGAGGAACACCATCCAAAGATCATCCTGTAAGCATAAGACATCTGAGCTGTCAATCCCGTAAAAATCATGAAAAACATGGCATTTCTCAGCGTATTTCCTATATCTGGAAACGCAGTTTTTTATAGGAAAACAGCTGGAACCATGATATACTTTTAATAACGCTAAAGCAGGGAGGACAGGATATGGAACCGATCTTTACAGATAAACAGCTGAACAACATGAGCCGGGAAGATCTGATCTCATTGATGAAGATCGTGCAGGAGCAGACAAAGAAAAAAGACACCGAGATCCAGCTGCTAAAGGATAAACAGAAAGAACTCGAATTCTTAAATGCCATGCTCTCTGACCGTCTTACCCTTGCACAGAGAAAACAGTTTGGGGCATCCAGTGAAAAGTATACCGAAGGCTATGAACAGATGAACCTGTTCAATGAGGCAGAAACCAGTGCGGATGCGGAAACAGAAGAACTTTTTGAAGAAATCCAGCCATCCTCATATAAACGTAAAAAGAGGAAAGGAAAGAAGGAAGAAGATCTTTCCAATTTTGAGACCGTTGAAACTAGGACCTATAAACTGGAAGGGGAAGCCCGTTACTGTCCGGAATGCGGAAAAAAATACAATGTAGTAACAAAAGAGACCGTAAAACGCCTGCGTTTTGTACCTGCAAAGTTTGAGGTTGAAGAAGAGATCACTTATGTATACAGCTGCCCGAAATGCGGGTCCATGAAACGTCCTGAAAAAGAACCTTCCCTGATCCGTGGAAGTATCGCTACGCCTTCCCTTGTCGCCGGTATCATGAACGCTAAATATGTAAATGGAATGCCTCTGGCACGCCAGGAAAGAGAGTTTGCCAGATATGATCTTGATCTTTCCACAAAGACTATGGCAAACTGGATCATAAACTGTGCAGACAGATACCTGAAACCGCTGTATCAGCTGATGAAAGAAGAACTTCTGGAAAGCAGATATATCCATTGTGACGAAAGCCGCATCCAGGTACTCGGAGAGCCGGAGCAGAAAGGGACGACCCAGAACTGGATGTGGGTATATCTCACGGATGAATTCAGTGGTTCCCCGCAGATGGTACTCTTCGATTATGAAAGGACCCGTGCGGGATATCATCCTGTAAATTTTTTAAGGGACGGGTTTCATGGGTATCTGACCTGCGATGGATATCAGGCTTATCACAGTTTAGGAGAAGGTATCATAGTAAGCGGATGCCTTACCCATGCAAGACGACGCTTTGATGCAGCCCTCACAGCATTGAAAAAAGATTTCACAAAAGAACAGCTGAAAGAGACAGTTGCATATCAGGCGATGTCAAGGATCGGGATTCTCTATAAGATCGAAGAGATGATCCATGACAAAACACCGGAAGAAAAATATGAAGAACGCCAGAAACAGTCCCATCCGGTCCTGGATGCCATGTTTGAATGGCTGCATACGATGGAAGATTCTGTAGACAGGTCTTCCCTTATTGGTGATGCCATTTTGTATACACTTAATCAGGAAGTATATCTGAGACGGTATCTGGAAGATGGTCATCTCAGCATAGACAACAACAGTGCAGAACGTGCATTGAAAAACTTTGCAGTGGGACGCCGCAACTGGCTGTTTGCCAAAAGTGTACGAGGAGCTGATGCCAGTGCTCTTGTTTACAGCATTACAGAAACAGCACTTCTGAACCATCTGAAACCATACGCATATCTGACCTATATATTGGATGAACTCAGAAAAATAGGAGCTTTTCCTAAAGAGGAAGAATTAAAGAAACTGCTTCCATGGTCAGAGGATCTTCCGGAATACTGCCGGACTAAACTAAAAAAATAATACCAAGCCATCTGATAGAGAATCTGGCAGACAGCCAGGAACAGTATCAGATGGCTTTTATAAAATGTCAATATACAGATGATTACCTACTTAC
>NZ_JBBKBP010000048.1:0-2833 GCF_037890165.1 Blautia sp. HCN-1074 | reverse complement strand
AAACAATGAGAATCAAACGACCGCATCACCTACGCTAGGGTGATGAAGCGAAAGGTCAAGCAATAAGGGCACAGGGCGGATGCCTTGGCACTAAGAGCCGATGAAAGACGTGATAAGCTGCGATAAGCTTCGGGGAGGAGCAAATATCCCGTGATCCGGAGATGTCTGAATGGGGAAACCCACATGAGCAAACCTCATGTATCCTACAGCCAATACATAACTGTAGGAAGGGAACCCGGGGAACTGAAACATCTAAGTACCCGGAGGAAAAGAAAGAAAACTCGATTCCGTAAGTAGCGGCGAGCGAACGCGGAGGAGCCTAAACCGGAATGCGTGCATTCCGGGGTTACGGACTGCATTTAAGATTCAGTGATGTTAACAGAACGGTTTTGGGAAAGCCGGCCACAGAGGGTGAAAGCCCCGTACGTGAAAACAGAGCTGACTGAGCAGGATCCAGAGTACCACGAGACACGTGGAACCTTGTGGGAAATCAGGGGGACCACCCCCTAAGGCTAAATACTACTTAGTGACCGATAGCGCATAGTACTGTGAAGGAAAGGTGAAAAGGACCCCGGGAGGGGAGTGAAAGAGAACCTGAAACCCTGTGTCTACAAGCTGTGGAAGCACTTTATATGTGCGACCGCGTACTTTTTGTAGAACGGTCCGGCGAGTTACGCTTACTGGCAAGGTTAAGCACTTCAGGTGTGGAGCCGTAGGGAAACCAAGTCTTAAGAGGGCCAGAGTCAGTAGGAGTAGACCCGAAACCGGGTGATCTATCCATGTCCAGGTTGAAGCTGCCGTAAGAGGTAGTGGAGGACCGAACCCACATCCGTTGAAAAGGGTGGGGATGAGGTGTGGATAGGGGAGAAATTCCAATCGAACCCGGAGATAGCTGGTTCTCCTCGAAATAGCTTTAGGGCTAGCCTCGATACAGATTTGCGGAGGTAGAGCACTGAATTTCCTAGGGGGCGTCAAAGCCTACCGAAGAATATCAAACTCCGAATGCCGCGTAATCGATTATCGGGAGTCAGACTGCACGAGATAAGTTGGGCGGTCAAAAGGGAAAGAGCCCAGACCTTCAGTTAAGGTCCCAAAGTGCGCGTTAAGTGGAAAAGGATGTGGGATTTCGAAGACAACCAGGATGTTGGCTCAGAAGCAGCCATCCATTCAAAGAGTGCGTAATAGCTCACTGGTCGAGAGGTCCTGCGCCGAAAATGTCCGGGGCTGAAACGCGCCACCGAAACTAAGGAACCGAAAGGTTGGTAGAGGAGCATTGCATGCGGAACGAAGCAGTACCGAAAGGAGCTGTGGACTGCATGGAAGAGAGAATGCCGGAATGAGTAGCGAGATAGAGGTGGGAATCCTCTAGGCCGAATATCCAAGGTTTCCAGAGTAAAGCTGATCTGCTCTGGGTAAGTCGGGGCCTAAGGCGAGGACGAGAGTCGTAGCCGATGGACAACAGGTGGAGATTCCTGTACTGCGGTATGACAGAACTGTGGGGACACGTAAGGAAAGCGGAAGCCGGGAATGGAAAGCCCGGTGCAAGCGGGGTACCAGTCACTCTGGCAAATCCGGGTGGCAATGGGAAGCCGTGATGCGGAGCGAAATAAAGTAGTGAAGTCCGTGAGCCATGCGTCAAGAAAAGCCGCTATTGTTTATACCGTACCCGTACCGTAAACCGACACAGGTGGATGAGGAGAGAATCCTAAGGCCGGCGGAAGAAGCATTGTCAAGGAACTCGGCAAAATGGCCCCGTAACTTAGGGATAAGGGGTGCCTCAGAAATGAGGCCGCAGAGAATAGGCTCAAGCAACTGTTTAGCAAAAACACAGGTCTATGCGAAACCGAAAGGTGAGGTATATGGGCTGACGCCTGCCCGGTGCTGGAAGGTTAAGAGGAGAGGTTAGCGCAAGCGAAGCTTTGAATTTAAGCCCCAGTAAACGGCGGCCGTAACTATAACGGTCCTAAGGTAGCGAAATTCCTTGTCGGGTAAGTTCCGACCCGCACGAAAGGCGTAATGATTTGAGCGCTGTCTCGACAATGCATCCGGTGAAATTGAAGTACCAGTGAAGATGCTGGTTACCTGCGCCAGGACGGAAAGACCCCATGGAGCTTTACTCCAGTTTGGTACTGGGACTCGGTATTGCATGTACAGGATAGGTGGGAGGCTGTGAGACAGTAACGCCAGTTATTGTGGAGCCGCTGTTGGGATACCACCCTTGCAGTATTGGGTTTCTAACCAGCCGCCGTGACCCGGCGGTGGGACAATGCCAGACGGGGAGTTTGACTGGGGCGGTCGCCTCCGAAAGGGTATCGGAGGCGCCCAAAGGTTCCCTCAGAATGGACGGAAACCATTCGAAGAGTGCAAAGGCAGAAGGGAGCTTGACTGCGACACCGACGGGTGGAGCAGGTACGAAAGTAGGGCTTAGTGATCCGGTGGTATTAAGTGGGAATGCCATCGCTCAACGGATAAAAGCTACCCTGGGGATAACAGGCTTATCACTCCCAAGAGTTCACATCGACGGAGTGGTTTGGCACCTCGATGTCGGCTCATCGCATCCTGGGGCTGTAGTAGGTCCCAAGGGTTGGGCTGTTCGCCCATTAAAGCGGTACGCGAGCTGGGTTCAGAACGTCGTGAGACAGTTCGGTCCCTATCCGGCGTGGGCGTAGGATATCTGAGAGGAGCTGTCCTTAGTACGAGAGGACCGGGATGGACGGGCCGCTGGTGCATCGGTTAGACTGCCAAGTCTACGGCCGAGTAGCCAAGCCCGGAAGGGATAAACGCTGAAGGCATCTAAGCGTGAAGCCCCCCTTAAGATGAGATATCCCATTCG
>NZ_JBBKBP010000047.1:0-2913 GCF_037890165.1 Blautia sp. HCN-1074 | reverse complement strand
CCTTTGCGGAATACACCGCATAAGCGGTCTGTGTCGGCATATCCTTGATATTCTCTTTGACAGCATTTGCCTTGTCTTTCACTTTATTTTTCGTATCTAAGACAGCACCCACCTTTGAGCCTGCACGCTGTCCCATACTGGAAGTAGATGTATTGCCCCGACTGTCTTTTGTGGCTGTGTTCCTTGTCGGTTTTCTGTTTGAAATCGTGCTACCTACCACCGCACCAGCAACACCGCCAGCAGTAACCGCACCAGCAAGCCGTCTTTCCATACGCCTAGCTCTATGTCGCATAAACAGATATGGTCTGCGGAATATCCTGCGTCCCATGTTTTGACTGTCGCCAGCGTTCAAAGAGAACATACTCATTAAATCGCCCAGCTTCATATAAATACCAGCGAAACATACTATCTGCAAGAACGCTACCATAAAGAACGGATAGTCCGTGGAGATGTTATAAAACATACTGGAAATGCTGAACGCCACCGTTACAATGAGCGTTATTCCTGCCCGTGTCATTATGGTATTAAACACCCTTACGATTGCCTGCTTCGCCATGCTTTCATAGCTCGGTATCATGGAAAGTAAAAAGCTGATAGGTAAAAACATTGCAAAGATAATAAAAAGTATCTGGCTAAATAACATCATGCCCGTAAGCAAGAATACAAATATCGTTATCCCTAAATTGAAGAACAGTAGGAAGAACACCATGCCTAAACGGTTCACGACCTGCGGTATCGTCAGATTGTTGTTGTCGTTATCTTCGATTTCTGTTTTCACGACTTCCTCTCTGGTCTTTCCGTCCTCGTCCTCTGGACTTACTGATACCAGAGCTTCCACACGGTCTGCCCCGATTTCTTCTGCGTTGCTGTTCCCGAATTGTAAGAGTAACCACGGCTGTTCCACTTGAATAGAAAATAAGCTGTCCCGTATCAAGTCCACGCTGTCCTTGCCCTCGCTGTCAGAGTTGGGGAGCATGATTTTTGTTCCCAAGTCCAAAGAAGCGGTACTGATGTCTGATGAAAATTCATTTATCTTCTTGATATAGTCGGGAGCGTAGGCAATAAAAGAAGCGGACAGCACGAACACCACCACAAAGTTGATAACAGCGTGAAGTGCCTTGCTGGTTTCCCGTTTTATCAGTCCTGTATAGGCAACATAAAGTCCCACCACTAAGATAATGAGAAGCAGGAAACCGACATAAAAGCCAGAGCTGGAAAAACCGTTCTGTGTTACGCCTGCAAGGGTCTGTATGCTTTTTCCGATACTGTCTGCCATATCATTGATGAAGTCCAGCTTATAGGCTTCCTGCACCACATAGCCCGTAGCATTGCTTAAATAAAGGCTTATCGTCCAGACAAAATTGGTAATGCAGTAAAGCCCGTACTGCACCGATTTTCCAATCCCGTCCAGCCAGTTCCACGGCAACCACGACCAGCTATTATCCACATAAAAATCAAGCTGGTAATTCGACAGCGGATATTTAGAGTAAAGATTTTCTGCGTTTATGGTATCGTCCACAAGCCCCGTCGCATGAGCCACCGTCCCCAGAAGTGAAAGCAGGATAAGGGAGAGTGCCACCACGAACAGAGCCATTTTGAGAAAGTGAAGTATCTTCCTTTTTGTGAACGCACCTTTTATCCTTTCTTTCATCACTCCACCTCATTTCTCTGTACGGGCGGTCTGGTATCAAAGGCGTGTAGCAGTTCTTCAAAAACTGGGTGTATCTGTACCACACCGACACGCCCGTATAAGTCCTGCAATAAGCATTGTCCGTTCTCCAAATCACGAAGCCGTTTCTGGTTGTTTTCATCGTCCTTATCGATACCGAAAAATTCTAAGGTCTGTTTTATCTCGTTGATGTCAGTAGAACGGAAAGCGAATTTTAAGCCGATATTGTTTTTCAGACTTTCCTTTGCCACGTCCCCAGAAGATTGTGTAACGAAATAAACACCTGCCTGCATAGCTCGTCCAGCACGAACCAGCTTGTTAGAGAGCGTTTCTCCTTGTGCCACATTTAAGAACGCCCACGCTTCGTCCAAATCGACAATCTTAAAAATACTTCTGTCCGAATGGATAAAATCAAGGGCAAAGGTACTAATCACAATCAGCATAGATACCGACAATAATTCAATAGTCGTGTATTCTTCAAAGGTCGTGTCCTTATCTGGCAGTACAAGGTCGGCTACTTGAATGATATTGAGCTGGTTATCAAGGCTGATTGCATTTTCCACCGTACCGTCTGAAAACAGCAGATGTGCAAAGTCGTAGTCCGTGAAGCTGTCGATATGGTCTGCGATATTTCTTGATATGGGCGTATCTTCACGGCGTAGCTCGTCTATTACATGGAGCAAGCCCCGACTGTCGCTCTGGGTAACGGAACGAACCGCTTTTCGTAACACGGGGAATTTTTCGCCGTCCCTAGAGGAAATACCCGTAAGGAATGTTAAGATGTCGATTGCCAGACTTTCAGCGTCCTTTACATTCTTCATAATCACGAATGGGTCAAGAAGTCCTGCATTGTCTTTATCGCTGGTAAGATTTACGATATTGATTTCATGGGCGATTTCTGGAAGTGTTTCTTTCCAGTTGCCACGCTCGGCTTTGGGGTCTAAAATGACTGCTTGACCGCCAAACAACACCGAATAATACACCAGAAGATTGTTGCAGAACGACTTTCCACCGCCAAGCGAACCGACAAAAGCAGACGCTAAAGCGTTGGTAACTGTACCTTTTACGCCCTGCGAAGCTAAAGACGGTTGCAGGTACACATTTCTTCCCGTATCAACGGAATAGCCCATATAGATACCCGTAGTTTCCCCTAACTGCTGTGTCGCACCAAAGCCCAGCCCAGCTAAAAAATCTGATTTTACATACTGCACATAGTCATTGATATATCGCTTGCTGGCAGGAAG
>NZ_JBBKBP010000046.1:0-2925 GCF_037890165.1 Blautia sp. HCN-1074 | reverse complement strand
TTACCAGCCAGCAAGCGATATATCAATGACTATGTGCAGTATGTAAAATCAGATTTTTTAGCTGGGCTTGGCTTTGGTGCGACACAGCAGTTAGGAGAAACTACGGGTATCTATATGGGCTATTCTGTTGATACGGGAAGAAATGTGTACCTGCAACCGTCCCTTGCCAGTCAAGGTGTAAAAGGTACAGTTACCAACGCTTTAGCGTCTGCTTTTGTCGGTTCGCTTGGCGGTGGGAAATCGTTCTGTAACAATCTTCTGGTATATTATGCGGTGCTGTTTGGCGGTCAAGCACTTCTGTTAGACCCTAAAAGTGAGCGTGGTAACTGGAAAGAAACGCTCCCAGAGATTGCACATGAAATCAATATCGTAAATCTTACCAGCGATAAGGACAATGCAGGGCTTCTTGACCCGTTTGTGATTATGAAGAATGTAAAAGACGCTGAAAGTCTGGCAATCGACATCTTAACATTCCTTACGGGTATTTCTTCAAGGGACGGCGAAAAATTCCCCGTACTTCGTAAGGCAGTACGCTCCGTTACCCAGAGCGACAGTCGGGGCTTGCTCCATGTGATAGACGAGCTACGCCGTGAAGATACGCCCATATCAAGAAATATCGCAGACCATATCGACAGCTTCACGGACTACGACTTTGCACACCTGCTGTTTTCAGACGGTACGGTAGAAAATGCTATCAGTCTGGATAATCAGCTCAATATCATTCAAGTAGCCGACCTTGTACTGCCAGATAAAGATACCACTTTTGAAGAATACACGACCATTGAATTGTTGTCTGTGTCTATGCTGATTGTGATTAGTACCTTTGCCCTTGATTTTATCCATTCGGACAGAAGCATTTTTAAGATTGTCGATTTAGACGAAGCGTGGGCGTTCTTAAATGTGGCACAAGGAGAAACCTTATCAAATAAGCTGGTTCGTGCTGGGCGAGCTATGCAGGCAGGCGTTTATTTCGTTACCCAGTCTGCCTATGACGTGTCAAAGGAAAGTCTGAAAAACAATATCGGCTTAAAGTTTGCATTTAGAAGCACGGATATAAACGAGATAAAGCAGACCTTAGAGTTTTTCGGTATCGACAAGGACGATGAGAACAACCAGAAACGCTTGCGTGATTTGGAGAACGGACAATGCTTATTGCAGGACTTATACGGGCGTGTCGGTGTGGTGCAGATACACCCAGTCTTTGAAGAACTGCTACACGCCTTTGATACCAGACCGCCCGTACAGAGAAATGAGGTGGAGTGATGAAAGAAAGGATAAAAGGTGTGTTCACAAAAAAGAAGATTTTCCACTTTCTCAAAATGGCTCTGTTCGTGGTGGCACTCTCCCTTATCCTGCTTTCACTTTTGGGGACGGTGGCTCATGCGACGGGGCTTGTAGACGATACCATAAACGCAGAAAATCTTTATTCAAAATATCCCCTTTCCAACTACCAGCTTGATTTTTTCGTCGATAATAGCTGGTCGTGGCTTCCGTGGAACTGGCTCGACGGTATCGGAAAATCGGTACAATACGGGCTGTACTGCATTACCAACTTTGTCTGGACTATCAGTTTGTATTTGAGTAATGCAACGGGCTATGTGGTGCAGGAAGCCTATAAGCTGGACTTCATCAATGATATGGCAGACAGTATCGGAAAGAGCATACAGACCCTTGCAGGCGTTACCGAGAACGGCTTTTCTTCTACGGGCTTCTATGTTGGTTTCCTGCTTCTCATTATCTTAGTGGTGGGAATGTACGTTGCTTATACGGGACTGATAAAACGGGAAACCAGCAAAGCACTTCACGCTGTTATCAACTTTGTGGTGGTGTTCGTGCTGTCCGCTTCATTTATTGCTTATGCTCCCGACTATATCAAGAAGATAAATGAATTTTCATCAGACATCAGTACCGCTTCTTTGGATTTGGGAACAAAAATCATGCTCCCTAACTCCGACAGCGAGGGTAAGGACAGCGTGGACTTGATACGGGACAGCCTATTTTCTATTCAAGTGGAACAGCCGTGGCTCTTGCTTCAATTCGGGAACAGCAACGCAGAAGAAATCGGGACAGACCGTGTAGAAGCTCTCGTATCGGCAAGTCCAGAGGACGAGGACGGGAAAACCAGAGAGGAAGTCGTGAAAACAGAAATCGAGGACAACGACAATAACAATCTGACAATACCGCAGGTCGTGAACCGTTTGGGTATGGTGTTCTTCCTCTTGTTCTTTAACTTGGGTATCACGATATTTGTATTCTTGCTTACGGGCATGATGTTGTTCAGCCAGATACTTTTTATTATCTTTGCAATGTTTTTACCTATCAGTTTTTTACTTTCCATGATACCGAGCTATGAAAGCATGGCAAAGCAGGCAATCGTGAGAGTATTTAATACCATAATGACACGGGCAGGAATAACGCTCATTGTAACGGTGGCATTTAGTATTTCCAGTATGTTTTACAACATTTCCACAGACTACCCATTCTTTATGGTGGCGTTCTTGCAGATAGTATGTTTCGCTGGTATCTACATGAAGCTGGGCGACTTAATGAGTATGTTCTCACTTAATGCTGGCGACAGTCAAAGCATGGGACGACGCATATTCCGCAGACCGTATCTGTTTATGCGACATCGGGCTAGGCGTATGGAACACCGTATTGCAAGGGCGGTAAGTGCTGGCGGTATTTCGGGCGGTGTAGCTGGTGCGGTGGCTGGAAGTGCCGTTGCTGGCAAGAGAGCCGAAAGAAAAAATACGGCTTCTAAAGAAAATCGGGGCAATACCACTTCCAGCATGGGACAGCGTGCAGGTTCAAAAGTCGGTGCTGTTTTAGATACGAAAAATAAAGTGAAAGACAAGGCAAACGCTGTCAAAGAGAATATCAAGGATATGCCGACACAGACCGCTTATGCGGTGTATTCCGCAAAGG
>NZ_JBBKBP010000045.1:0-3685 GCF_037890165.1 Blautia sp. HCN-1074 | reverse complement strand
GTAAGTGTTTCTTGCTTATTAAAATTATCCATAGTACAACGTGAATTCCAGAGAAAAAGAGAAATCGCACCAAGAATAATACTTAAAACAAAAATGACATTTCTTTTTTTACTGTCACGGAACATTTTCTTTTCATTTTGTTTATCAAAGTAAAGAAAATCACGTATCGTCATTTTACTTATTCTTCTTAATAGATTAAGTAAAACCAAAACATAAATAGTTAAAAAATAAATTATCAATAGTCCAATAGAAACAAAATTCAAAGAAATAAAGAGAGTTTTTGGAATACCCAGTAAGTTTACAATTACTAACGACACAAACTGGCTGAATAAAAAGCCAATAGGAATAGCTAATACAAATGCTAAAATTCCCAACAGTATATTTTCAATTATAACTAAGTGGGCAATTTCTTTTTTCTTAATGCCAAGAAGCATATATGTTCCTAATTCTTTACTTCTTTTTTCAAACATAAATTTCGTTGTATAGTTGATCAAAAAGCATATCACAAAAATAATAAGGATATTTACAGCGAACAATGAATTCTTAAATGCATCCATACTGGAACATAACTTTACAATTTCATCAGAACTTGCCACCAAATTAAAAGCAAATATAAGAGAAAAGGATGCAGTAACGGTTATCAGATAAATCAAATAATCTTTAATATTTCTTTTTGTATTTCTATACGCTAACTTACCTAACATTTCCCACTTCACCTCCGAGCAAGGTTAATATATCCAGTATTTCATTGAAGAAATCTTTTCTGCTTTTTTCCCCTCTGAAAATTTCATTGAATATTTTACCGTCTTTCAAGAACAAAATACGTTCACAGAAAGACGCACTAAACGGGTCATGTGTTACCATTAAAATAGTAGCCTGCATTTTCTTGTTGATTTCAGACATTGTTTCCAGTAATAATCTGGAAGCTTTTGAGTCCAAAGCTCCCGTCGGTTCATCAGCTAAAATCAGTTTCGGTTCATTGATTAAGGCTCTAGCACAAGCACAACGCTGTTTTTGTCCGCCAGAAACTTCATAAGGAAATTTCGATAAAATATCACGAATACCCAATTTATCGGCGATAGCATGAACTCTTTTCTCAATATCAGTAGGGTTCTGTTTGTTGATAACCAATGATAAAGAAATGTTTTCTCCAATCGTTAAAGTATCTAAAAGGTTGAAATCTTGAAAAATGAACCCTAGATTTTCACGTCTGAAATCAGCAAAATCTTTATCCTTGATTTTGGTAATATCTTGATTATTGACTGTAATGTGTCCGCTGGTTACAGTATCAATCGTAGAGATACAGTTTAATAGGGTAGTCTTTCCAGAACCACTAGCTCCCATGATTGCGACAAATTCGCCCTTATCTACATACATAGAAATACCGTCTACTGCCTTTGTGATATTTCCAGAGTTACCCCCGTAGTATTTTTTTACTTGCTCTAAATTTAAAATGTGTTCCATTAAAAATCGCTCCTTTCTTCCTGCCACATTTATTTGTTTTGGAATACAATTAAATTATAGCAAGGGCAGTATTCAATTACACTTACAGTTTTGAAAGTAAACAGAGAGTAAAAGAGCCGTGATAATGCAGATCACAATTCTGTGAAGCATTTCCACGACCCTTTTATTATAATTTTGCCTTTGTCTTTTTCGTAATGATATAAATATATTCTTCTGGTGTAGGACGTTTATTCCCAAAATACTTTTTGAAATTTGCCTGCACCTCTGGGTCGGTGCTATTCATAGCTTCATCAATCGTAGCTTCAATATCCGCCCGAACATCAGCCAATAATACACCGCCAGCTTTTGCACCAGCTTTCAATGCCTTTTTTATATCTCTTTTGTTCAGTCCTATCATATTCATACCTCAATTCTACTTTTTAAAGCTAATAAGTTTTCCATTGTATTTTACAATGATGAATATGATATAAAACACTCCTGCAAAAATCAAAATAAGACCTATGTAATAGCCTAATTCAGAATGAGAGATTAAATTGATAATAGGCATAACAAGAATACCAATACTAACCAGTAAAGTGCCTATTCCTATTTTTTTTGTAAACACCTTTTTATCTTTAGGGTCAAGTTGTGTATAATGATAACCATGTAATAAAGTAATATTCTCTTTTATACCTATTTGATAAGATGTAAAAAGTAAAAACAATCCTATAACTATTTCAACAATCAATTCCTCTAATTCCATAATCGTTCTCTCCTTTAATCAAAATAAAATAATTCTTCAAATTTTTTATCTAAAGCTATACAAAGCACTAATGCCAATTTTGCTGTTGGATTAAATTGTCCAGTTTCAATAGAACTAATTGTATTCCGAGAAACCCCGACTAGTTCAGCTAATTCTGTTTGTGATAATTTTTTTTCTTTTCGTACAGTTTTTAATCTGTTTCTCAAAATTAAATGTTCGTCCATTCTATAAACCTACCATTAAAAATTTATAAAAGTAATACCCCATAAATAGAAGAAAGAATAAAGCAATAACAAATTTGGATTTATTTTTTGAAATATGTGCTTCATAACCCATAGAGCCAAATGCCACAGACCCAATAATTGTCATTATGTCATAGTAAGGTTCTTTACAAACTGCTTTAATGAAAAGAATTAAAATGCAGATAAATAAAACAAACATTAAGCCAAAAGATTTCCCTTGAAGTTTAATATGTTTTTCGTATTCATCAAGATATAGATTCTCTTTTTTGTTTTGTGATAGTATTTTTTCTTTATCCATTATATAACGCTCCTTTCAAATAATACCAAGTACACTTGTTATTTATATTATAGCATTCGGTCATTACAAGTCAATATTTTTGCACAGTTTTCTTGTCGTTTTGTAAAAGCGTGCAAATCTGATAGGAAATGCACGCTATATCATTTATCCTACAATCTTCCAGTTACTATCCTTATGTAGCACAAGCTCATACTGCGATACCTGCGTCGCTTTTGTCTGATTATCAATGAATTTTACCGCAACCTTGACTTTCACATTGTCGCCGTCCTTTATAAAGATAGGGTTTACCAGTTCAGAATAAAGGTAGTCCCTGCCGATAGGTTCAATCACATTTCCCAATACATAGTAAGCAAGCTCTTTTTCCGTCGCTGTTGGGTACAGCTTAAAGAATGTTTCCAGAAAAGCGGTAGCGTCATTTACCGTATCAGCGTCCACGCTTGCGTCTGCTTCTGGTGTCTTAGGCTCATAGTCTGATTTTTCAACTGCTGGTGCAAGGGTAGGGTTTTGAACGATTACCATATCCCCGTCTGCGTCCACATAGACTTTTACAGTATAGGTTGCTTTCACATTGCTTGTCTGTTCTCCCTCTTTTATCTGCTGATCTACTTCGTAGGTAGCAGAAAAAGTGTCCGCTCCCGATTGCTCGATATGCCATACAATCACATCTGTAACCGTGGAGCTGGTCGGTATATCGGTTCTAATGGTGTCTACATTTAAGTCCTGCAATTCCTTTGTCAGATAACCGCTGATTGCCTGCGTCCTTGCTTCGATAGCTTCTTTGCTGTTATCCCATGTGTAATAGGACTTCGCAAAGTTTTTCACGAAATTTTCTATCCCGTTGGTGTCCTGCAAGCGAAGTTCAATGATTTCTTTTTCATGGGTGGTGTGCTGGTCGATAGCCGTAAAATTCTTATACACCCCAAAGCTCACGCTTGCGAC
>NZ_JBBKBP010000044.1:0-6166 GCF_037890165.1 Blautia sp. HCN-1074 | reverse complement strand
TCGTGATAAATATGTGAAATATAGCACTTATTTTTTAATTTACCTTGCCCTCAGCAGGAAAAAAGTTTATACTCTAGTAATAGCACAGTCTGGAAAAGTGGGACATGAAGAAAGACCAGACTGATAATATGGAGGAAGAAATGAAAGAAATGGCAAAGAGAACAGCCGTAGCAGCACTGGCAGGTGTGATGTCAGTTGGTATGCTTACAGGCTGCGGAAGTAAAACATTAGATGGAACAAAAACAGTGGCTACAGTAGACGGAACAGATATTCCGCTTGGAGTTGTCAGCCTTTATGCGCGTGAACAGCAGCAGCGGACAACCGCCATGTATATGTCTTATATGGGAAGCGCGGATAATATCTGGGATCAGACAGCAGATGAAGATTCTAGAGAGACATATGGTGATCAGGCAGTGACAAGCAGTCTGGAATCCATTGAGAAAATGTATATTCTGAAAGAGAAAGCATCTGATTACAATGTAGAACTTACAGATGAAGATGAAACAGCAATCGCAGATGCTGCATCACAGTTTATGGCTGCAAACAGCGAAGAGACAATCAAAGAACTCGCTGTAACAGAGGATCAGGTAAAAACATTACTGGAGCTTCAGACAATCCAGAAAAAGATGTATGACCCGATTGTTGCAGAGGGAAATATCACAGTTTCTGATGATGAGGCAAATCAGACAACCTTTACTTATGTAAGTATCTCTACAAGTGGTGATGATGTAACAGACGAAGATAAAGAAACTAAGAAAGAACAGGCTCAGGAGATTCTTGATAAAATGAAAGAAGATCCGACAGCTGATATGAGCGAAGTTGCTCAGGGAGTAGATGAGAGTTACTCAGCAGTACAGGGTAATTTTACAACTAAAGAAAGCGAAGATGAGGATGAAGACTCCAGCGGGGCAGCATATCCGGACGAAGTTATTAGTGTTTTACGTGGACTGAAAGACGGAGAGGTTGCAGATGATATTATTGAGACTGATACAGGATATTATGTAGTAAGACTTGATAAGATTAATGATGAGGATGCAACAGCATCCAAGAGAGAATCTCTTCAGAATTCCAAAGAGAGCACATATTACACAGAGACAACAAATCAGTGGCTGGATGATGCGGATGTAAAAGTAGTAAAGAAAGTTCTTAAGACACTTAAGATCACAGATAAACATACTTTTACAGCTCCAACTTCGACACCTACTCCATCACCAGAAGCAACACCAGAAGTAACAGAAGAAGCAACACCAACACCGGAGGCTGATGTGACAGAGGAAGCTGAAGCAACTGAGACACCGGCAGCAGAAGAAACAGAAACAGCAGAAGATACAGAGGCAACTGTAACACCAACAGAAGAAGCTGAAGCTACAGAAACACCAGAAGCAACACCGACAGAAGCTGCGGAATAAGACAGGAAAATTATATTGCTGTATCGCAGAGAATTGTGGTAATGAATAATAAACATAAGGTAACATAATAAAAGCAGCTATATGGAAAACAAAAAACGTTTCTCATATAGCTGCTTTTGCATTGCCAGAATAATATTTTCTGATGAATTGCGCAAAAACCTCGAATCAGGAATACCCTTGTGTATGCCATAAAATGCAATGGTACCGGAAAGTTCTGCAATATCAGGAAATTACGGTATCGCGCCCATGTGTTTTTCCGTAATAAAGCTTATCATCCGCATGTTTGATTAATTCTGAAATATTTGACTGATAGTCGTTTTCTTCTACACCGAAAGTCATAGTTACGTGAACTGTAATATCTTTATAGGTTATGATACATTTGCTGACTGCTATATTAATTTCATTCATGATTGTACTTGCATTGTCAAGATTCATTCCCGGAAAGAAGAAGAGAAATTCTTCGCCGCCCCATCTGCAGACGTGTCCTGAACCAAGCGTTTTTTCTTTAAAAAGTTCTGCGAGAGATTTTAGAACCTGATCGCCGCAATTATGACCATAAGTATCATTGATTTTTTTGAAAAAATCGATATCGCCAATGGCAATGCTGAAATTTTCATAAGGATTAGCTTTAATGTGATTTTCCAGAACCTCTTCCATACGGCGTCTGTTATACAGAGTAGTAAGAGGATCGGTTCCGGCCTGTTGTCTTAATTCAATGTTATACAGCATGAGATGCTTCTCTGCTTTCTGAAGATTATCGCTGAATGTCAGACAGATCACACCCGTGATCACAAATGATAAAATAGTATTTAAAACTTGTACAATCAGCATATGTGCTTCTGTAAGGACGTATATTGGCGGATAATTCTGACAATGAAAAAATAGTGCCATTCTCAGTATGAATAAAAAAACTGCAAATGCAATTTTGTTAAAGGTTGTATCATACAGGGAAAACATTGAAATTAACATTAGCGGCAGGATAAAGCTGGTACCGCCAACATTCCATCCATAATAATAGATGAAATAAGAAATCCATCCTGTGGAAATGATAACATAAAATAAAAAGTTCCATCGTATAAAGATACGATTCATGTAATGTCTTGCAAGAAGACATGCAGCCAGCCACCCCGCGACAGGAAGAACATTAACCGGATATCCAAAACATGTGATACAGACTATAAATAGCAGAAAGTATACAATGTAGATGTTATAAGATCTTGTTAATGCAAGAGAAAAATACAAAGGTGTAGTTTCGGCATCAAATTCATGATTAAATATACTCATATTGATTCTCCTGAGCATATAGAAATAACATATTCAAAAATGTTATTTCTATATGCTTTATATTAAATAAGGAGGAAATGCTTTAATGCATTAGCGATGCCATTATCCTCGATATTGGTTGTCTGGTAAGTGCAATGAGGAAGAATCAAAGGATCTGAATCACCCATTGCAATGCTGTTTCCGGCAAACTGAAGCATAGGAAGATCATTTGTGCTGTCGCCAAAAGCAAAGGTATCTTTGAGTGATACTCCCAGGCGGTCAGCCAGAAACCGGATCCCTGTTGCCTTGCTGCAATTTTTCTGAGTTAATTCCCAGGCTTTATCATCATGGATAAAACACAGAAAATGTTCATCAACAAATTTGCGGAAGGTATCCGTATCAGAGTCTGCGGCAGGAAATGCCAGAAACTTGTCAAATGTAAAACTATGGTAGATTTCGGAAGTGTAGAGAGATAAATCTTCTACTTCAACTTCTGTTTTCAGATTCTGGATAGCACCAGGAAGAGAACAGGATCCGTTATCATATAAAATTTTGTCCGGACGCTCAAAAAATGCGGGGATCTTGCAATTTCTTAGTATTTCTATTATTTCACGACAGAGTGAATTGGGAATTGAACTGGAAAATAAAAGTTCTCCATTCATATAAATCTGGCTGCCACATCCACAGACATATCCGTCAAAGCCAATCTTCCGGATTATTTCAGGAATCATGGCATAAGTACGTCCGGAGTTGACAAAAAGCAGGTGTCCATTATCGTGGGCTTTTTTTAAAGCAATTCTTGCACTGGCCGGAACAGCCCATGGATAAGGGGTAAGTAAAGTCTTATCAATGTCAAAAAATAATAGTTTACGATTATTCTGCATCAGATGCCTCCTCTATTGTGTCACTGAATTCATCGTTTGCTTTAATATGGCTTCCGTTGCTGAAATCTTCGCTAAATTTTTCGCTGAATTCCTCGTTCGAAGAATCTTCACTTCCTGTATGTACGCGAATGCCATTAAGTTCGACTTCACCTTCCATTGGAATTACAAGACATTTTCGTCCATCAATCACGCGTGTCTCAACGAGATCGGCACGTTCAGGGTCTACGTGAACGACAACATCAGGAGTCTTAATCTCGAATCTTCGTGTATTGGTAATATTAGAAGCAACCAGAGAGGATTTTTCTCCGGCAGTAATTTCATACTGCTCGTCAAAAGACTGTAACTTCTCATCTTCTACGCCACATTCTTCGAAAAGACGTTTCACTTCGGATTTAGTCAGAACTACAGGCTCCGGTTCATCTTTCTGAGCTTCAATCAGGTCGTTTAATTTCTCGTGAATATTTAATACCGTATCATAGCTGCAGTCCTCACCAAGTGTATCTTCGACCAGTGCATTGAAAGAGTCACGCTGTCCACCGGCGGAGAGAGGGGCATTGCATCCAAGGAGTTCATCAATAAAAATATCTCTGAGTTCATTTACGTTCTTACTATAATAAAGAACTCCATGAATATCCGTACTGCGGTCATTAAACTGCGGGAAAAGAAAAGCAACATCCGGAAGTTCTACGATCCAGTCGCGGATGCGGTCCTGAATGCTGTTGGTCTCCGCGTTATAGCAAAGTCCTGCTTTGGAAAGTTTCACCGGGCAGATGCAACACATAATGTGTTCGTAAATTTCATCTGAGGCATCAAACATTTCGGAACCATCGGAGGATTTTCCGGGAATGTCATATACTCCATGAATCAGGATAATGTAATAATTCTCCGGATAATCATAGTTTTCGATGATTTTATCGTAAAAACTCTCGACCAGTGCATCGTCTGTAAGTTTGCTTTCTCTCAGTTTCATAAGGAAATGCTGAGTTCCGCCTTCGGATTCCTGTTCAAGAGGAAATTCCATGTTCATCAGGTTCTTCCCAATTGTTCCGGAAAGGGATTTGCGGAAGATATCAAAATATTTGAACATTTCTTCTTCGGAGAGGGAGAGAAATGCTTCTTTTAATTCGGTTTTTTTGTTCTTTTCTCCGTCAACATAGCATCCGCAAATGCGGGTGATAGAGCAGTTCTCTGGTGTGAACTGCTTCTTGATTTCGGAAATTTCTTTTTTGTTCATATAAGTTACACCTCGTAATAGTATACTTTCCATTATAGACTAGATAGGGACTGGGGGCAAGGATGATTTGTCTGTGAAAGTGTGAAATTATAGATGAGTTTTGACAAAGGTGGTGGTATAATATAGGAAAATTTGTTGCTGTTTACTATGTGAAAATACAGGAGGATACTGACATGAATGAAACAATGAAAAATCTTTTAGAACGCAGAAGTGTACGTGGATATAAGAAAGATCTTGTGCCGGAAGAGGTATTAAATGAGATTCTTGAAGCTGGTGAGTATGCGCCGAGTGGAATGGGACAGCAGGGAACTCTTATGGTAGTGACTCAGAATCCGGAGCTTGTTGCGAAGCTTTCTAAAATGAATGCGGATGTAATGGGGGCAAAGAGCGATCCGTTTTATGGAGCATCGACTGTTATTGTGGTTTTTGCTGACAGTGAGCAGGGCACTTGTGTGGAAAATGGAAGTCTTGTTATGGGAAATCTGATGAATGCGGCTCATGCAGTTGGTGTGGATTCCTGCTGGATTCATCGTGCGAGAGAAGTGTTTGCGTCTGAAGAGGGTAAAGCGCTGAAAGCTGAATGGGGTGTGCCGGAGTCTTATATTGGTATTGGCCATTGTGTACTTGGTTATCGTTCTGGAGAGTATCCGGAAGCTAAGGCGAGAAAAGATGGATTTGTGATCAGAGTTTGATCGAGTCAGGTGAGTTCCCTTGTTTTAACCAAATCAAGCAAGTCCCCTGCGGAGGTTGCGAAGAGCAATAAGCAGTGGGTGGGGACTTGCTTGTATCAGAAGGGGTACAAGCCCCTTCTGATAAACTGCGAAGCAGTTATTTGGTTATGAGCAAGTAGCGAAAGCGGATTGCGAATATTCGATTGACTTGTGAAAAACAGGGAGTAGGGGTGTATATGTGTAGAGCGACTGATGAGATGAGGATGACTGAGTGAGTATATTTGGTAATAGAAAGAAAAAGAAGTATAGAACTTTTCTTCAGGATTCTGAGACGGGTGCGGATGATACCAGGGAGTATGAGAAGGGCCGGGGAGTCTGGGGGAAGAATAACTTGCAGGAGGAACATGGGTCGGAGATGAGTGAGAATCTGATCAGGAAGCATTATTGGTTTTCGGGGAGAGTGCAGGGGGTCGGGTTTCGATACCGGGCGTGTTATATTGCGAGTTCTCTGGGAGTGACCGGATGGGTGAGGAATAACTGGGATGAGCGTGTCGAGATGGAGGCACAGGGGACCAGGGAGGATCTTGCCAGGATGGTGGAGATGTTGTATAGGCAGAGTTTTATTGGGATTGAGGGGGTTGAGGAGAAGGTTGTGCCGGTTGAGGTGGAGAGTGGATTTTATGCTCGTTAACCGCTGATTAAGGG
>NZ_JBBKBP010000043.1:0-10841 GCF_037890165.1 Blautia sp. HCN-1074 | reverse complement strand
TCACTGAAGTAACGAGAATGCGACGCGCGGTCATTCAATAGAATTCTTATCGAATTCCGGATCAAAATCCTCTCCCCAAGGTAGATGGGAGATACCAGTAATATTTTAGCATCCGGGTTTACAGTGTTGATCTGATCAAGGAGCTGTTCAATCCCCTGTCCAATCACTTCCGGGGTTGCGCTGTATACGCTTTTACAGTCGTTGGTGCCAAGCATAAGAACGATGGTATCTACCGGTCTGTGGCTCTCAAGGATTGCCGGAAGCATTTCCGTTCCTCTTCTTTCTGTGCAGAATGGATCGTCGAATACGGTGGTTCTTCCGCAGAGTCCTTCTTCGATTACTCTGTAGCCTTTTGTTCTTACTTTGTCATCCAGGATGCTGGTCCAGCGGGTACCCCATCCGTATCTCTGATTAGCAGTTCCCGGGATTAAACCGTATGTATTGGAATCGCCGAAACATAGGATTTGTTTCATGTCTTGTCACCTTCTTATCTGATATTTTTAATGGGATTTTTTTGCTTTCCCTGTTTTCATATTGATTTGATAGGAATATCTATACAATCTTTATTTTTGTTTGTCAATCCCTTTTTTGTATTTTTTTGAAAATGTTTTATAATGTACCCATAACCGTGGACACGATATATTTTGAGTTCCCTCATTTATGAACACATCTAAAAAAACTGAATAAAAAAATAAAAAAAATTTCAAGGTAGTATTTCCATACAACATTTTTTAACCATACAAAAATGGCAGAACCCCAATAAAATCAAGGGATTCTGCCATTTTATTTTTCATCAACTGTCGAAAACGGGATTTTGTTATGGATTATAGCACTGTTATTATTATTTATGCAATATCTGTTCTACTTCATATTTCCGCCGGGTACGTTCTCACATTTGCATCTGCCGAGTAAAACGGGTATGTGTTATTTCATCGGGAATTTCTTTCTTACCAGATCAGTTCTGCTTTTTCCTTATACTTCTCAGAAAATAGCAAATCGACCACGCAATACTCATTCCTGCTGCAATTCCAAAAGCAAAAAGAAAGGTATCCCGCCCATATTCCAATGCCTGAACTGTATTGCCTTCCACAATACTACTCATACAATAATAAAGAGTACTTCCGGGAATCAGAGGGATTACGGAAGTAACAAAAAAGGATGTCGATGTTTCTTTACAGATTCTTGCAAGAATTTCCGCATACACATCTGTAATAAAGCCAGCCAGCAGAGTCGGAAGAAACACATTACCCCAGAATTCTTTTCCCAGAAGGAACACCAGCCAGCTAAGAAAGCCGCCAACTGCTGCCAGAGGCAGATATTTCTTTTTTATGTGAAAAAGAATTCCAAATCCTACAGAGCCGATGGCTCCGGTAATCAATTGTATAATGGTTGTTGCGATCAAAGTCCCAGCCTCCCAAATAAAATAATTGCTCCCATAAATCCAAGTGCCAGTGCCGCAGCAAGAAGCAAAGCGGCGATCAGGCGGATGATTCCGGAGAGTGTATCGCCAATAAGTATATCCCGGATTGCATTTGTCGACATCAATCCCGGGATCAAAAGCATAATATCACCGATCATAATCTTATCCATATGAAGAAACGGACATATCAAAACGGATACACAGATTACACAACCTGTAAGAAAAGACGCCGCAAACTGAAAAGTCACTTCATTCATACACACCGGACGAAGATATTGCTGTAATCCCCATATCAAAACAGCGCCAAATCCTGCCGCAACAGCATCCGAAATATTTCCTCCATAAAAAAGAGCGAAACTGCATGCTGCCAGAAGACTTCCCAGAAGTTTCCAGAGCGGATTCGTTTTATTCATATTAATTTTATCTAATTCCTCCCGAAGCTCCTCCGCAGGGACAGGACGATTACAGAAGCGACGGCTCAGATCATTCAACTGCTCCAGTTTGGTAAAATCATTTCCACCACTTTCCCTGATCCGTCGGGTCTGTGTCCGCGCTCCTTCTCCCGGAAATTCCATGGTAATAACGATACTGGATGTGATCACAAAAACATTCATCTGTGCAGCACCACAGGCATAACCCATTCGGTTCAGCGTATCCTCCACCCGAAAAATCTCTGCACCGCTGTTTAACAGTGCGTCACCCATATCAAGAAAAATGTGTAAAAAATCTTTGGACGTCTGCATAGGAATACTCCTTTAATTTTATAGAAAAGAGTCCGGCATAATATACGCCAGCATCTCATTTCTGCACTTTTGTATTCTGATGATAGCTTATAGCAATTCCATAAATTACTGCAAACAATCCAGTCCATCATAGCGTGAAGTTCTGCGTCAGATATCTTTGCCGTGCGTCAGCACGCCTGCAGGTATCTTCCTTGTCCTTCGCACTCTGCTGAACTGTCTTGATTGCATTATTTTATGGAATTGCTATAAGTATAAAGCTTAACTGCCGCTAATACAACTTCTATTTTTCTAGTGCTTTCATAAAATATTAGTCCTGAACTTTATATTTTTTATATTTCGCAGGTGTGGTCCCTGTGTATTTTCTGAAGATTTTTATAAAATAACTCTGTGTGGAAAAGCAAAGATATTCACTGATCTGTGCTGCTGTATAATCTGAATAGGTCAGCATATTACAGGCAGCTTCTATCCGTTCCTTCTGAATATAATCTACAATAGACATTCCTGTCTCTTTTTTAAATAATCTGGAAAGATAACTGGCACTGATCCCTGCTGCCTCTGCAGTTTCTTCCAGTGTGATAGAAGCATGCAGATGAAGATGAATATATTTTACTGCCGCTTCAATTTCTCTGCTGTAATGTCTCATTCCGGACTTTTGCACTTCCTGGGCAAATCTCAGGGCTGCTTTTTGTAATAACTTTTCTATAGAAGATTTACTGGTGCACTCTTCTACTGTCTGAATATAACCGTCGCTTAATGCATAAGCAGTTTCTTCAGGTACGCCACCTTCAATCGCAGCTCTGGTAAACAGCGTAATTCCTGCGATAAACATATTTTTACTGTTTCGCAGTTCATTTCTGGACAGGATTCCAGGAGTTCCATCCGGTGTGATCTGAAAAACGGACTGTATTCTGTCTGTCTGGCCATTCCTGATAGCATCATACTGCCGACGCTCACTTGCATAAGATTCATGTTTCTGTAAATTCTCACGTCTCTCAAATAGAGTATTCCTGCTTCGGTTCTCTGCAATCTGTTGTTCTTTTTCGTTATATTTCTTATTTTTCTCCTGCATCTTTATTCCTCTCGCGTATACAGCAATATTTTATTATTTATAGCAATATTTTACTATATTTTATCATTTACAGATGATATAGTCCAGATAAAGGCAACACAAACAATCTGTTCAACATATATTCAACTTATGGAGGAATTTATTATGAATCGTGATTTAAAGAAAATCATCAGCCAGATGACCCTGGAAGAAAAAGCAGGTATGTGCTCAGGTCTTGATTTCTGGCATCTGAAGAGCGTGGAAAGACTTGGAATCCCGGAGGTAATGGTAAGCGATGGTCCTCACGGGCTTCGTAAGCAGGATGACAAGGGCGATCATCTTGGAATGAACGACAGTATCAAAGCTGTCTGCTTCCCTCCTGCTGCTTTAAGTGCCTGCTCTTTTGACCGTAACTTAATGGAATCCATGGGCGAGACTATTGGCAGAGAAGCTCAGGCAAATGACGTATCTGTTGTTTTAGGACCTGCTGTCAATATTAAACGTTCTCCGCTCTGCGGAAGAAACTTCGAATACTATTCAGAAGATCCATACCTTGCAGGTGAAATTGCTGCTGCATTTATCAATGGTGTGCAATCCCAGCATGTGGGAACTTCCATCAAGCATTTTGCAGCTAACAATCAGGAATATCACCGCATGAGCAATTCTTCCGAAGCAGATGAAAGAACACTCCGCGAAATTTATTTTCCTGCATTTGAAACTGCTGTAAAAAAAGCTCAGCCATATACATTTATGTGCTCCTACAATCAGATTAACGGTACTTTTGCTTCCGAGAACAAATGGCTTCTTACCGATGTTCTCCGCAATGACTGGGGATTTGAAGGATATGTTATGTCTGACTGGGGTGCTGTCAATGACCGCGTGAAGGGTCTGGAAGCCGGTCTGGAACTGGAGATGCCAGGTTCCAACGGAACAAACGATACTCTGATTATTGAAGCTGTAAAGAACGGAGCCCTGAAAGAAGAAGTTCTGGATCAGGCTGTAGAACGTATCCTGAATATTATTTACAAATATGCCGACCACCGCACACCACAGGAATTTACTATGGAAAAAGACCATGAAGAGGCACGCCGTATTGCAGAAGAATCTATGGTCCTTCTGAAAAACGCAGACCAGATCCTGCCTCTGAAAGCATCTGAAAAAGTAGCTTTTGTAGGTGGTTTTGCCAAAAAACCTCGTTTCCAGGGCGGCGGAAGTTCTCATATTAACTGTTTTAAAATTACCAATGCACTGGAATCTGTTCCTGCTGATGCACAGGTTACTTACGCAGAAGGATTTCCTGCTGATAAAGATTTATATGATGAAAAGCTGGCTGCTGAAGCAGTTCAGGCTGCAAAAACTGCTAATAAGGTTGTGATCTTCGCCGGACTTCCGGACAGTTTTGAGTCTGAAGGATATGACCGTTCTCATATGAGACTGCCTGAATGCCAGAACCGTCTTATTGGTGAGATTCTGGAAGTTCAGCCAAATACTGTGGTCGTTCTTCACAATGGTTCTCCTGTGGAAATGCCATGGATCAATGATGTGAAAGGTATTCTGGAAGCTTACCTTGGCGGACAGGCAGGTGGTGCTGCTGTTGCAAATATCCTCTATGGTATTGTGAATCCAAGCGGTAAACTGGCTGAAACAATTCCGGTGAAACTGGCTGACAATCCATCCTACCTGAACTTCGGCGGCGGCGATAAAGTGGAATATCGCGAAGGTGTATTTGTAGGATATCGTTATTATGATACCAAGCAGATGGAAGTTGCCTATCCATTTGGATACGGACTTTCCTATACTACATTTACATACAGCAATCTGCAGATTTCCAACACAAATCCAACAGAAAAAGATACCATCACTGTTTCTGTCGATGTAACAAATACAGGTAAAGTTGCCGGAAAAGAAGTCGTACAGCTCTATGTAAAAGACATGACAGCCTCTGCCATCCGTCCGGAGAAAGAACTGAAAGGATTTGAAAAAGTACAGCTTGCTCCGAATGAAACCAAAACTGTAACCATGGAACTTGATAAGCGCAGTTTTGCATGGTATAACACTGAGCTACATGACTGGTATGCAGCAAGCGGAAAATATGAGATTCTGGTCGGTGCATCTTCCAGAGATATCCGCCTTACTGAGACAATCGAACTCTCCAGCAGCCAGGTAATCCCGATGCATATTCATATGAATACCACACTCGGAGAACTTTTCCGCAATCCGGCTACAAAAGAAACTGCAAAAGAACTGACTTCCAGATATTTGTCTGCAATGAACGGCGGTTCAGAGACAGCTTCAGAATCTGCTGCTGAAGCTATCACTGAGGAAATGGTAGCAGCAATGACAGATTCCATGCCACTTCGCTCTCTTTGCAGCTTTGGCGGATTCTCACGTGCTGAAATTCAGGAGATCATTGATAAACTGCAGAAATTATGCTGATTGCTGATCATCTGAATCAATGAAAAGTTTTCTTCAAAAAAAGCTCCGTTGAGATAATTTTCTCAGCAGAGCTTTTTTCAATCTTCTTATTAAAATTTATCTGAGATTCATTCCACCTACTCCATTTTCTATCAGCAAATCTTGTACATTTGTTATAAAATTTTCAGTCTATAAACGGTTCAAGAACGTATCTCAGCCTTTCAATATATAGATAATTTACCTTCTTTTTAAATGCCGGGCAATTCCAATACATGTTGCTATGGCAATAGCAAAAGGAATTGCTGTCATGAATGCTGTCCAGGCTGGGGCACTATAGCCAGCATACTTGATGCCCCACGTCATATCACAATAGTTGTATGCAACGACAGCACACATCGCACCAGACAGAAGAAAGGCCAACACATAAAATACTTTAGATAAGGTCCTCATAAAAATTCTCCTTTCATCGGAACATAACCAAATAGCTGCCAAAATTATATATATTTCAGTATACATCGCACGCCCTGCAATAGCAACTGCATATTTTTCATTCTTATAGACTTTATCTGTTGCTATAGGTTCAGAGTAAACAGTAATCTTTACCTTTCTGATTCTTTATGCAGGAATTTTTTATATGTGAAATCCATTCCAAATGCTCCTAATGGTGCTGTAATGATAATTGCCGTAACAGCTACTGAAAGAACTATCTTTCCACATGGAAGCCCCGCTGCAAACGGAACTGAACCGATTGCGGCCTGTACTGTTGCCTTCGGAAGATATGCGATTACACAAAAAGCTCTTTCTTTTAAAGTAAGGCTGGTTTTTACTGTGCAAAGCCACACACCAAATGATCGGAAAATCAATGCTGCAAAAATCATGGCAACTGCAGCCAGTCCTGCATCCAACGTGTAACGAATATCAACAGCAGCACCTACCAGAACGAAAAGTATTACTTCTGCCACAAGCCAGAGCTTTCCAAATTTCTCTGACAGTCTTTTTGATACAAAAGATGTGCATTTCATTTTCAGAACACACGCCATACTTACAACTGCCAGCAAACCGGACACTGCAATTTTTCCTTCCAGCCATCCTTCGATTGCGATTAACAGAAAAGAAAAACCAAGTACGATAATTACCTTCATACTGTTTCTCACATAATGTTTTTTTGCATATGCAGTCTCAAAAAACAGATACAACAGATATCCCACAATTGCCCCCAAAATAATTCCAAGAATAATTGAAATCGGGATATTTACAAATGCTTTAATATCCGCACTGCCACCTTGTGCCATACTTAAAAATGTGGTAAATAATACGATTACAAAAATATCATCGCAGGATGCCCCAGCCATAATCATCTGCGGAATTGCTTTCTCCGTTCCGTATTTGTTCTCCATTAACTGAACCATTCTCGGCACTACTACTGCCGGAGACACCGCTGCAAGTACAGATCCCATTACTGCTGCTTCTACTCTGGTGATTCCAAGTATCACAGGTGCAAATACTAAATATCCAATAAGTTCAAATGTTGCAGGCACAAAGGCCATCATAATCGCAGGCCTTCCTACCTTTTTTAAATCCTCCAGATTCAATGACAATCCAGCTTTCAGCAAAATAATGATTAGTGCCATTTTTCGCAAATCAGAAGATATGGATAAAATGCTCGGATCCAACAAATCCAACACATATGGCCCCAACACAATTCCAGTTGCAAGCATGCCAATAATTCGTGGCAGTTTCAGCTTCTGGCAGATTGCACCCATTGCAAGACCTACCAGAAAAATAAATGACAGTGATGTTAACATACAATTACTTCCTTCTTTTTTTATTTTCCGCACAAAAAAAGCTGGTGATTTCTGCGACTAATTAATACACATATTAATTAATCGTAGAAGTCATCAGCTGAAATCAGCGGTTCTGGTTTCCCTTGGGAGAACTTCATTCCCAAATTCCTGTTTATCATACTACATGAAATATTGGCTGTCAAGGAAGTTTACCAAATCACAGAGATTTTTATGCTTGTACTATGAAAGTTTTATCCCTCGTTATCTACTACAATGGAAAGCCCCGTTTTGCCAAAAGAGAGTAAATAAAAACCTTGTAATTCCTCTCTATCTTTTAGTTTTCAGTATTATATTGACAATAATGTGCTTACTGATTATAATGTGTATGTAATTACATCACACTAAAAGAAAGGGGCGAAGGGCTTTGTGAAAATACTAATCTCAAATACTTCTGACACTCCCTTATACCAACAGATAAAAGACCAGATTAAGGACGCCATATTAAAAGAAGAATTGGTTGAAGGGGACGCACTTCCCTCTATTCGGGCTTTTGCTAATGATTTGAAAGTGAGCGTCTTAACAATCCGACGGGTATATGAGGAGTTAGAACAGGAGGGATTTATTGTAAGTCAAGTAGGAATTGGGACATTTGTATCTACAAGCAATCTTGAATTACTCCGCGACTCCAAGCGACGGATTGTAGAACAAAAAATGGCAGATATGATACAAACAGCAAAATCACTGAAAATCAGTAAGGAAGAACTTAATTCCATGATGGATATTCTTTACGAGGAGGATTGAAATGAACGATATTTTGACAGTCAGCGGTTTAAATAAGTCGTATGGCGATTTTTCTTTGAAAGATGTGACATTCTCTTTGCCAGAGGGGTGTATCACAGGTTTTATTGGTGTCAATGGAGCAGGTAAAACAACAACGCTGCGGACGCTTTTAGGTCTGACGAACAAGCTATCCGGCAAAATTCAGTTTTTCGGTCTTGACATGGATAAGAATGAAATAGAAATCAAAGACCGTATTGGTATAGTTTTAGACGGTGGGGGATTTTACGAAGAACTTTCGCTAGGTGAAATGAAAGGAATTATTTCATCTGCGTACACTTCATGGTCTGAACAGGATTTTAAGCGGTACATGGATATGTTTTCGCTTGACCCGAAGCAAAAAATCAATAGCCTTTCCAAAGGTATGAGAATGAAGTATGCTCTTGCTTTAGCTCTTTCTCATAACGCAGAACTTTTGATCATGGATGAGCCGACAAGCGGACTTGATCCTTTAGTTAGGGGGCAGCTTTTGAAAATCTTAACTGAGTACATGGAAAATGGCGGCAAAGGTGTTTTCTTTTCGACACATATCACCTCTGACCTTGATAAGATTGCCGATATGCTCATTATGATTGATAACGGGCGTATCGTCTTTCGAGAGGAAAAGGATACCTTGCTTGACACATATCGGATTGTCAAAGGTGATAGCGGAGCTTTAACAACTGATGCCCGCAAGCTCTTTTTATCTATATCGGAAACTGATTTTGGATTTACAGGAATTACAAAGCAGATATCCGAAGTACGGTCTTATATTCCCAACATTATGGTTGAGCGTCCGACGATTGAGGATATTATGCTTGGAAATATCGGAGGTGAAAAATGATGTTGTTCGCCCTACTAAAAAAGGATTTTCTGATTGTAAAAAAATATGTGCTGATTATGCTTGTAGTTATTGCACTTATCCCACCTGTCATGCGTTGGCGGACACCGGAGTTTACGGGAGTTTTCGGATTTATTCTTTCTGTCATTTTTGGCGTTTTCATACTGTTACAATATGTATCCCTAAAAGAGTATCAATTTCCAAAAGCTGTGACATTACTATGTGCCACACCATTTTCACGGAAAGCAATAGTTTCATCAAAATACATTTTTTGCATGGCTATATATGCAATCTGTTGTATCGTTTTTGAACTTGAAACCTTGTTTATGCCCGAATTAGGAACATCAGATATAAAGCTGTTTGCATTTATGTTTCTTATAGTATCTGTTTTTATTGGTATTTATTTGCCAATACAGTATAAGTTTGGATATGAAAAAACAAAGTTTGCCTTTGGTGTGATTATTATGGCTTCGCCATTTATTCTGCCACTGCTTATGAGAGCGGGAAGTCTAAACTTAAACTTCCTCTCTATGTTTTCACCATACCTTGTTTATGGCGGTATTGTCCTTATTGGTTTTGCGATTTTAGCAATATCAGCATCTTTGTCTATAAAGATTTACGATAAAGCAGACTTGGCGTGATAAAGAAAGAAGGTGGGACTATGGATAGAGATACTATTTTTCTTTATGTCATTGCTGTGATAGCATCGTGTTTTGGATTGATAAACTGTATTCATTTTTTTTTAAAAGGAAACAAAACGGCACAAACCGTCGGTACGATTATTTCTTTCAGAACAATAAATCCAGAAAACTCAAAATTTCGTAATTCAAAATGGGCGACCGTTTCGTATAAAGTGAATGGAAGAACGTATCAGTCCCAAAACTGCATACAAGTACCAATGGCGTCACAGATTGGAACAACCGTTACCGTGCGTTATGACATGCAAAATCCGGAAAAATTGTATAGTTTTTCTATTTTACGAATTATTGTATCACTTATCGTTGCTGCCATCTGCATTGCAGCGGCTATATTCAATCTTGTATAAGATAAGGAGGATTGAGATTATGCCACATTTTCCAGGTTGGTTTGTAGCTATATGTGTTTTACTTCCTGTTTCCAATGTTATATACAAAATATGGAAGAACAATAAGAAAAAATAATTATCAAAGAGCCTGACACACAGTCACAGAGCCGATGAACTATGAGAAATTGTAGTCCATTGGCTCTTTTTCATTCAATGGGTGCTGCATTTTAATTTCTTAACGCGGTAAGTACAGATTGGAAAACAGAAATTATAGATTCTGCTTCTTCCTCGCCACATTCCTCAAGCAACAATTGAAGTTGACGAAGCGCAGGCGATTCTCTCATATTCTACAATACACTTTCCTTTTCTTAATTTGGTACCCTGACATTTTCGAGTAAAACAAAAGAGCCGGAAAGCATTGATTTTATTAGCTTTCCGACTCGTTAGGAGCAGGGGATGAGAGAATCGAACTCCCACCAAAGGTTTTGGAGACCCCTATCATACCATTTGACCAATCCCCTACAAAGTATATTTTATATACTCTCAAAACTACATACATGTTGACATTTCCCTGAGATTCATTACTTCCTGCGTTGCTGAGTGAATGATCTACTCCGCGGGGGTCACTTCGTGACTACGTCACTCAGTGTCATTTGCTTCGCAAATGTCCAGTCTGTACCATGAATGTTCCTTCACAAGCAAGCTTGCTCCGTCTCATTCCTGTTACATCCTGCCCGCTCTCTCAGCGTT
>NZ_JBBKBP010000042.1:0-12112 GCF_037890165.1 Blautia sp. HCN-1074 | reverse complement strand
TTTTTTTGTCCTTTTTATCCAATTTTAAATTGTAAAGTTTCTTTTCATTCGACAAAATTCTCCACAGACAGAGGATATGCGACGAGCATTGATATGAACATCTATTTATGGAAAGAGGATATTGAAGACGGGGAATCGGTAATGACAGCCGAATATAGACCTGTAGAATACGGAAAGGACTATGATGTTGTCAATAATCCTGATAAATTTCAACTATATATAGATGGAAAAGAGATTAAATAGTAATCTCCTGAAAGCATGCTCTTTGTCAATTATTTCAAAGAAAAATTAAAGGATAACAATACATAGTTTTGACAATGATATTTTGAAAAATTTTATAGGAATGCTCTATTATCAAATTGACATAGGAATATGGTAGCGTATAATTAGAATTGAATACACTGAAAAAATGGAGGAATTACATGAAAGCACATAAATATTGGTCAGTAGGAGCTTTAATCACAATGATTGGAACTTTTTATACAGGATATAAAGGGTTAAAAGCAGCACACAAATACTTTGCATTTGGCTCTCTGATATGCATGATTATGGCAGTCTATTCTGGTCATAAAATGATTTCGGGTAATAAAAGAACAAGAAAACAGGTGAAAAATACAAAAGCTGAGGAATAGTAAATGTTAGAGTTAGGAATAAAAGCACCGGATTTTAAATTGCCGGATCAGAACGGAGAAGTGCATAAATTAAGCGATTATGCAGGGAAAAAAGTGATCTTATATTTTTATCCAAAGGATAATACACCAGGATGTACGAAGCAGGCATGTGGCTTTTCTGAGCGTTATCCACAGTTTACTGAGAAGGGAGCTGTTATTCTCGGAGTAAGCAAGGACTCTGTAGCGTCTCACAAGAGATTTGAAGAAAAATACGGACTGGCATTTACGCTATTAGCAGATCCGGAGCGTAAAGTTATTGAAGCATATGATGTCTGGAAAGAAAAGAAAAATTATGGAAAAGTATCTATGGGTGTAGTAAGAACTACATATCTTATTGATGAGCAGGGAATCATTATAAAGGCAAATGATAAAGTCAAGGCTGCAGATGATCCTGAAAATATGCTCAAGGAATTAGATTAATGAAGATAATATTATCCCCTGCTAAAAAGATGATTACAGATACTGACAGCATAGCGCCGGATGGATTGCCTGAATTTATTGAAAAGACGACAGAGATACAAAGTTGGTTGAAAAGTAAGTCAAAAGAAGAACTGAAGACTATCTGGAAATGTAATGACAAAATTACAGAACAGAACTTCAATAGATTGGAAAACATGGATCTTTATCATTTACTTACCCCAGCTGTCTTATCATATGAAGGAATTGCTTTTCAATATATGGCTCCATCCGTGTTTGAGGACAGTCAGTTCGAGTATGTACAAAATCATTTGAGAATAATATCTGCATTTTATGGTGTGTTAAAACCAAGGGATGGTGTGACGCCTTATCGTTTGGAAATGCAGGCGAAGGTTGGAATAGGAGAAACAAAAAATCTGTATGAGTACTGGGGAGATTTATTATACCGCTCAGTGATTGATAACAGCAGGATTATAATCAATCTGGCATCGAAAGAATACTCTAAGTGCATAGAAAAATATCTGACACGACAGGATAGATACATTACGATTACATTTTGTGAGTTATCAGGAGATAAACTGGTGACAAAAGGTACATATGCTAAGATGGCCCGTGGTGAAATGGTTAGGTTCATGGCTGAAAACAGAATTGAAAATCCTGAGGATATTAAGAAATTTGATAGACTAGGCTATTCATTCCGCTCTGATTTATCATCAGATGCAGAATATGTTTTTGAACGGAAAAAATGATGATTGAATGATTATTTTAAATAAAAGGTAATCAGTAATATTGATTATTATAATAATAGTAATTATTACTATTATCTATTGACAATAAACAGATTGAGAAGCACCACGAAGAGAGATATCGTGCACTTCTTAAGAATATTGAAACTGCACAGGTGTTTGAAAAGAGTGAAGTAAAGGTATGGGAATGCCGTAACTGCGGGCATATTGTGGTAGGAACTAAGGCACCTGAAGTATGTCCGGTATGTAATCATCCACAGAGCTATTTTGAAGTACATGAGGAGAATTATTAAGGGGGATGAGATTATTGCGAGAGTGAAATGTGTGAAATGCGTGGACATTACAAGCACAAGGAAAACACGGCAGAAATAGCTACAGCAGTCAGGAACAGTGCTTATGAGATTATAAACAAAAAGCACGCTACATATTATGGAATCGCAATGTCTGTAAAAAGAATCTGCGAAGTGATTATGAGAGATGAAAAATCAATACTCTCAGTATCTCATATGATTCATGGAGTATATGACATTGACGGAGTATCGTTAAGTATGCCGGTTATTGTAGGTGCAGATGGCATTGAGTCTGATATACCTATTAATTTAAGTGGAGAGGAAGCGTTAAAGCTTAAGGAATCCGCAGATTCTTTGAAAAAGATTATAGAGACAATTGGATTATAAATTTTACATATGGAAGGAGATAAAAGCATGGAAGTAAAGTATTATATATGTAAGCATTGTGGAAACATTGTTGAAAAGGTAAAGGATAAGGGTGTACCTGTAATTTGTTGCGGAGAACCTATGCAGGAATTAAAAGCCGGAGTGACAGATGCTGCTGTCGAGAAGCATGTACCTGTATATACGGTAGAAGGCAGTCATGTTCATGTCGTGGTCGGAGAAACAAAACATCCAATGCTTGAAGAGCATTTCATTGAGTGGATTACATTAAATACAAACCAGGGAATATACAGAAAACAGTTAAATCCAGGGCAGGAGCCGATAGCAGATTTTTGTCTTTGCGATGGTGAACAGGTAGAAGAAGTATATGCATATTGTAACCTGCATGGATTATGGAAATGCTAAAAGCATTTATACATATTAAGGTTACAGAACAGCACAAATACAACAGTAATATATGCTGTGTATTAATATATTTATAAGGAGGAACAAACTAATGAAATATGTATGTGACGTTTGCGGATGGGAATATGATGAAGAGGAAGGTTATCCTGAAGGTGGTATTGCACCAGGAACAAAGTGGGAGGACGTTCCAGAAGATTTTGAATGCCCATTATGTAATGTTGGAAAAGATCAGTTTTCAGAAGTTGAATAAAATTCTGATTATTTAAATACGGATAAATAAACAAAAACCCTGGTGCGTGTGAGCAACAGGGTTTTTTATTGCGATAGTTTGTGATGATATCACAGAAAATGATTTACCTTTTGCTTATAATGTAACTACAAACAAAGTAAGGAGGTAGTCTAAATGAGATTAAAAGATAAAGTTGCAATCATTACGGGTGGAAGCCGTGGTATAGGATTTGCTACAGCTGATAAATTCTTGAAGGAAGGTGCTTCAGTTGTGTTGGCAGCAAGTTCACAGGAATCGGCAGATATTGCTGTAGATAAATTAAAAGAAAAATATCCCAATGCAATAGTTGCTGGAATTAGTCCAAATCTGGCAAGCATGGAGTCTGTCAGAAAGGCTTTTAAAGAGGCAACTGAAAAATATGGATGTGTCGACATACTGGTAAATAATGCAGGGATTTCAGAAAACACCTCTTTTATGGATTATACAGAGGAGACTTTTGATAAAGTCATGGATCTAAATGTAAAAGGAGTATTTAATACTACTCGTGTAGCTGCAGAATGTATGGTGGCAAGAGGCAAGGGGGTCATTCTCTCAACTTCTTCCATGGTGAGTATTTCTGGACAGCCAAGTGGGTTTGCTTATCCTGCGTCCAAGTTTGCAGTAAACGGATTGACTGTATCATTAGCAAGAGAACTAGGACCTAAAGGTATTCGTGTTAATGCTGTTGCACCTGGGATTACAGAAACTGATATGATGAAGGCCGTGCCAAAGGAAGTTATCGAACCTATGATTGAAAGAATTCCATTGCGTCGTCTTGGACAGCCAGAAGATATTGCCAATGCGTTTGTGTTTCTTGCTTCAGATGAGGCGAGTTACATTACAGGTGTTATATTAAGTGTAGATGGTATGGCAAGAAGTTAAGTTAATGAGGTATGGTGATGTAATCACGGAAAATAAATGAAATTAAGACTATAATAAATCTACAAAAAGAAAAAGATAAGGAGGACTGTAAAATGTCTGCTATTAATATCAATAAAAATAATTTTCAGAACGAAGTACTGAATTCCGATAAACTCGTTCTTTTAGATTTTTGGGCATCTTGGTGTGCACCTTGCCGCATGGTAGTACCTATTGTAGAGGAGATTGCAAGTGAGCGTAGAGATATTAAAGTTGGAAAGATTAATGTAGATGAAGAACCTGAACTGACAAATAAGTTCAGTATTATGAGCATTCCGACTTTAGTGGTTATGAAGAATGGGAAGATTGTACAGCAGGTTTCAGGGGCGAGACCTAAGAATGCGATTTTAGAAATGCTTTAGGGAGGTGTGCTAATGGGATTTTTTGATCTCTTTAAACAGTCGAATATTAATCAAGGCATAGAAGAATATAAAAGGACTGATGATGCAGTTCTGCTGGATGTACGTACACCGCAGGAATATCAGGAAGGACATATACCAGAAAGTAAAAATGTGCCGTTGCAGCAACTTGACAATATTGCTTCTGTAGCGAAGAATAAGGATATCCCACTGTTTGTATACTGTTATTCCGGTTCACGAAGCCGCCAGGCAACTGGGATACTGCAACGAATGGGATATTCTAAAGTAAATAATATCGGTGGCATTGCAGCTTACTCAGGAAAGGTGGAAAAATAAGATGAAGGTAATAATTGTAGGAGGTGTAGCCGGAGGAGCTACAGCCGCAGCAAGAATACGCAGACTGAATGAGCATACTGAAATTACTGTGTTTGAAAGATCCGGATACATATCCTATGCAAATTGTGGGCTTCCATATTATATTGGAGACGTGATCACAGACCCGGAAGAACTTACACTACAGACACCAGAGAGTTTTTTTAAACGCTTCCGTATTAACATGAAAATTCATCATGAAGTTATCTCCATACATCCGGAACGTAAAACGGTTTCAGTGAAAAATTTAGAGAATGGTGAGATATTTGAAGAAAAATATGATAAGCTGATCCTCTCTCCAGGTGCAAAGCCAACACAGCCGAGACTTCCCGGAGTAGGTATTGATAAACTTTTTACACTTCGTACTGTAGAAGACACTTTTCAGATAAAGGAATATATAAATAAGAATCATCCAAAATCGGCTGTATTGGCAGGTGGCGGTTTTATTGGTCTGGAACTGGCAGAAAATTTGAGGGAGCTTGGCATGGATGTTACGATTGTCCAGCGGCCTAAGCAGCTGATGAATCCATTTGACCCGGATATGGCATCCATGATCCATAATGAAATGAGAAAGCATAGAATAAAACTGGTACTAGGCTATACAGTAGAAGGATTTAAAGGAAAAGACAATGGAGTGGAGATCTTATTAAAAGATAATCCATCCCTTCAGGCTGATATGGTGGTGCTAGCAATCGGAGTCACACCAGACACAGCATTAGCAAAAGAAGCTGGTCTGGAACTTGGCATCAAGGGAAGTATTGTAGTGAATGACAGAATGGAAACTTCTGTACCGGATATTTATGCAGCAGGTGATGCAGTTCAGGTAAAACATTATGTTACGGGTGATGATGCGCTGATTTCTTTAGCGGGACCTGCTAATAAACAGGGCAGGATCATCGCGGATAACATTTGTGGTGGTGATAGTCGTTATCTGGGCAGTCAGGGAAGCTCCGTTATCAAAGTATTTGATATGACAGCAGCCACTACAGGTATCAATGAAACCAATGCCAAAAAGTCAGGATTAGAGGTAGATACAGTAATTCTTTCTCCTATGAGTCATGCCGGTTACTATCCTGGTGGAAAAGTGATGACCATGAAGGTGGTTTTTGAAAAAGAAACCTATCGTTTGCTTGGTGCTCAGATTATTGGATATGAAGGCGTTGATAAACGTATTGATGTGCTGGCAACAGCAATTCATGCAGGGCTGAAGGCAACCCAGCTGAAAGATTTAGATCTCGCATATGCACCGCCTTATTCCTCTGCCAAGGATCCTGTAAATATGGCTGGATTCATGATAGACAATATAGCGAAAGGTACCTTAAAACAATGGCATTTGGAAGATATGGATAAGATTTCTAAAGATCAAAATGTGGTGTTGCTGGATGTGAGAACGGTAGGTGAATTTAACAGGGGTCATATGGATGGATTCAACAATATTCCTGTAGATGAACTGAGGGAACGAATTAACGAAATTGAGAAAGGAAAGCCTGTGTATCTGATATGCCAAAGTGGTCTGCGCAGTTACATTGCCAGCCGTATTCTGGAAGGAAATGGATATGAAACATATAACTTTTCCGGTGGATTCCGCTTCTATGATGCAGTGGTTAATGACCGTGCGCTGATCGAAAGGGCATATGCATGCGGTATGGATTATAAAAAATAATCATAATATTTTTATAATTTTCTCGTAATATAAAAAGATCCCCCATTTATTAGAATGACTTTCATAATTCTGATAAATGGCGGATTCTTCTTTATATGTTACAGAAAAACAATTTTATGACCTTTGGAGTGTTTCCAGTCTTTTTGAATCAAGGATTGTGATTTTGCCGCGGGAGAGTTTGACGAGACCCTCGCCTTGAAAGTATCGAAGCATTCGAGTGATAACTTCCCTGTGGGAACCAAGATGATTAGCAATCGTCTCATGAGTGATTTTCAGCTCGTTTGTTCCTTCGATAGAGGTTTCTTCTAAAAGAAATGAAGCAACACGCTTATCCAAACTCTTCCACATGATTTGTTCAATCAGCCACATGACATCAGAAAAACGGGTAGCCATTAACTCATTGGTATAGTTTGCGACAGGAGCAGATTCCTTCATGATGCCCTTATAGATTTCAGCAGGAATGATCCAAAGATCAGTATCTTTTTCTGCTTCAATGGTTACTTCAAATTGAATGGAGCGTATGATACATGAGGCGGATAAAAGACACATATCCATATCGAACAGACGGTAAAGTGTAATCTCTCGTCCTTCATCTGAAAGCATGTAGGTTCGAAGCTGCCCGGATTTAACCAGTAATAATCCAGTACAATCCAGGTTTCCATTGTGAATGATTGTTCCTTTTTTTACATACTGTGTGATTAAATTGTCTGAAATTAGTTTTTTCTGTGCTGTATTTAAGTCATTCCATAGTGGAAAATAATTTTCGAAGTTCATAACCGTTATCTCCTTTACGAACATAGTATACTTGTTTTTTTTAGATGCGTCAATTATATAATTGACATATGCCATAAATAAAAATATACTGATTATAATATATGACGGTTGCAAATATGAGGGAGGGATAAATAATGCAGGGAGATGTCAGTTTTACATTTTTGGACCGAATTGAAGAAGTAGAACTGAATATTGTAGATAGACGATGGCAGTCTGCACTGGCATTGGCATTGACTTTGCCAGATATTTGCGGAGAACGCTGTTGGCAGCTCCGGTGTGAATATCTTCATCAAAACAAAGGATTTTTAAATGATGAAAAGAATATACACTTTCATCTTGGATTAAACTGTGGAATGTCAGTTTGTCAGCTGGACAGTATGAACATACAGGAGAACAGAATCGATATTCGTATAGACATAGAACAGTTTTGTATGTGAATGTGTAAGGCAGCAAAGAGTTACTATGATAAAGTTAATTTGGAAAAAGACTTTAGGTGGTTCATAAAAGGCATATGTCAAAAATGTTATTGACATATGCCTTTTATAGGATTATTATATAAAAAAAGCGAGAAAGGAGCAGTTTATGCCGAGACCAGTAAAGTGCAGAAAAATCTGTCATTTTCCCAATACTTTAGAATTTTTTCCGGCAGATAATACTGAGAAAAAAACACCCATTGTTCTGACGGTAGATGAGTATGAGACAATTCGTCTTTTGGACAAGAAAGGTTATAGTCAGGAGCAGTGTGCAGCATCTATGCAAGTCGCAAGAACAACAGTTCAACGGATTTACGAGATTGCCAGGAAGAAAATAGCAGATGCACTTATTGATGGACATCCGCTTAGAATTGAGGGTGGGGATTTCATAATCTGTGACGGTCAGAGCAGCAACTGCAGCTTTGGAGGATGTTATAAACAGGAAATTTACCAAAAATATGCAGAAGAAAAAGGAGAAGGTATCATGAGAATAGCAGTAACATATGAAAATGGACAGATTTTCCAGCACTTTGGACACACAGAGACATTTAAGATTTACGATGTAGAGGAAGGAAAAGTAGTACATTCAGAAATAGTAGATACGAATGGAAGCGGACATGGTGCATTAGCGGGAGTTCTTAATGCATTGAATGCAGATGTTCTGATCTGTGGCGGAATCGGAGGCGGTGCACAGACAGCATTAGCGGCAGCCGGTATTAAGCTTTTCGGAGGAGTTTCCGGAGATGCGGATGAAGCAGTAGAAGCCTTTATTAATGAAACACTGGATTACAATCCGGATGTGAAGTGCTCTCACCATGAGCACAGCCACGGGGAAGGACATACCTGTGGTGAGCACGGATGTGGAAGCCATAGCTGTCATTAAGAAGAATAGTGAAAAATAATAATACGAAAGGATGTGCCAAGGTAATGGAGAAGTTACCGTAGCGCATCCTTTTTTGTTATTTTCATATTGATTATTTCTTACTTGTCGAAAGTAATGAATTGAACGTATAATACTCCCAGCTTTTTGTAACTGTCAAAGATGGGAGTATACTTAATTTATTGAGATGTGTCAATTATATAACTGGCATATGCCGTAAATAGAAATAAAAAGAAGCGTAATAAAGTAAATTATTTTTTCTGTGATATCATCACGGAAGCAAGATCTTTTATGGGGTATATTAAGTTCAAACAGGAGAAGGGGTTAAAAAATATGACATCAATAAATATAAATAAAGAAAAGTTTGGACAATTAATTCATAAGGAAAAACTGGTTTTGGTTGATTTCTGGGCACCTTGGTGTGGTTATTGCCGTAGAATTGGAGCAGCTTATGAAAAAATAAGTGAAGAATACAGCGATATTCTTATTGCAGGAAAAGTAAATATTGATGAAGAACCACAGATTGCAGAAGCTGAAAAGATTGAGATAATTCCTACGCTGGTTTTATATCGAGATGGAAAGGCAATAGATTCTATTGTTGCACCCGAATCAAAAAAAATGATAGAAAACTTTATTAATGAAGCTTTGGAAAAATAAAATAGGAGGACTGTTGTATGAATGAAAATCATGTTTACGATATGATTATCGTGGGAGGAGGACCTGGTGGGTATACATCAGCATTATACGCAGCCAGAGCAGGACTTGAAACAATTGTTTTAGAAAAATTATCTGCAGGTGGCCAGATGTCACTGACATGGCAGATTGATAACTATCCTGGTTTTGAAAATGGAATTGACGGATTTTCATTGGCAGAGAAAATGCAAAAACAGGCGGAAAAATATGGCGCTAAAAGTGAATATGCAGAAGTTTTTAATATGGATTTAGCAGGAAAGCTTAAGAGAGTAGAAACTAGTTCGGGAATTTATATTGGGAAAACAGTAGTGATAGCTACAGGAGCAAATCCAAGAGAACTTGGTCTTGATAAAGAAAAAGAATTGATAGGTCATGGAGTTGCTTATTGTGCCGCCTGTGATGGTATGTTTTATAAAGATAAGATTGTGGTTGTTGTTGGTGGTGGAAATTCTGCTGTATCAGATGCTACTCTTTTAAGTCGAATTGCTAAGAAAGTTATCATTGTTCATCGAAGAGATACATTACGTGCAACAAAAATTTACAATGACCAGCTGATGAAAACTGAAAATATAGAGTTTCGATGGAATAGTACAGTAAAAGAACTGCTTTATGGAGAACGATTGACTGGTGTGCGGTTGAAAGATACAGTTACAGGAGAAGAAAACATTATAGAATGTGACGGCTTGTTTGTGAGTATAGGAAGAAAACCGACAATAGATTTTTTAGATAATCAGATAGAACTGGATAATAAAGGATATATTGTGGCAGGTGAAAATACTGAAACGAGTATTCCAGGTGTTTATGCTGTAGGAGATGTCAGAACAAAGTTACTTCGTCAGATAGTAACAGCTGTTGCAGATGGTGCTATGGCAGTACATATGGCAGAAAAATATATAGGGAAAATGTAAAGTGAATTCCGCCTTTATGCATAGGAATTGTTTGGTTAAGTTAAATAATGAAACAGAAAATAGTCATTTTGATAGACCATATTTACTATAAATAATCAGAATTTGAATACTGAACTTTTTATACTGAAATATGTACGATTTCAATAATGACATGAACTTAAGGGAACGTATTGCGGATACTTTGTGAACTTTATCCTGATACAATGATTATGCTGATGAAAGAAGGCATGTATTATTGTTTTCTATATTGATATTAGGACAGAATGTTGTCAGCTATAATGTGCAAAATGAATTACGTTTAATTAAAAAAAGATTTCCGCTCAGCTATTCTTTAAAAGAAAAATTACAATGCAAGTCAGTTATTGGAAGAGTATTCAAAACAAAAAGTAAGTGAAAGATAATATACTTTATCCCCATTCCAGACAGGTACGCAGAGCATGACACTCACAAAGCAGTGTCCATTCAGATAGTTGGAACCGTTGTGTGCGGCATGGTCAAACAGTTTTGAAACATTTTCAAATTTTGTGCCAAATTTAGATATCATCGTATCATCCACGCACAGAAATACAGGCTGCGTCTGCAATGAATCCGGTATCAGCTTCAAAACAATCCTGACAGTAGTATTCATAAATCTGGAATAATCAACCTTTGCATAGGAACATGCATAATAAAATACATTCAGTGATTTCTCCGTTATTCTGGATAAAAAATGCTGATATAGAAACCGGATGGAATGTGCGGATTCTAAGGCCAGTATGGATAATATCAGCAAAAATAAGGTATCTGCTGTCGGAACAGAAAAAGTTGTAAAGTGGTGTAAATTATAATAATCAGAGTCACTTCCTATAATATAAGAAATGACTCTGACTTCATTTGTCATGAGTTTCTAATAAAAATATTTATTGTGAAAAATGTTAGAACCCGTCAGTTGGAAGTATTTCTCTCTAAATTTTTGCGGCGCTTAAATTCTAATGGCGAAGCGTTGAACTGCTTCTTAAATGCCGAAGAAAACTTGCTTTGATTCAAATAACCAACTTGTTCTGCAATTTCCGATACAGATAAGTTTGTAGTAGTGAGTAATTCAGCAGCTTGTTGCATACGAACTTCACGTAAATAAATTGATATATTTTGACCATAAACTCCGCGAAAGTAGTTCTTCAGGCTGGTTTCACTGACGGAAAACTGTGCAGCCAGTTCCCACGCAGGATGGTGTTGGCGCAGATCAGAAGTGATGATTTTTTCCACACGTTTTGCAATGTCTACCTGTGTTTCTGTGAAGAATGTGCAGGCTTGGGAAGGTGGTATTTCTTTCAGATTTTGAAGCAGTGAAAACAGGGCAAGGGTATAGATTTTCATTTGTGGGATTGCCAGCGGAACAGAAATATCCAGTAATGACCACAGCTTTTTTAAGACTTCTTCTATCTCAGTCGTAACCGACGCAATATAAGTACCCCCATCCGGGCAGTAAAGATCTCTGAGTCTGTGGAAATCAATATCAAATTCAGCTTCTACCCAGGAGCTTTGAGCATTTACGGTATCCATATCCACAAAAAACTCAATTCCTTCATAGATTCGGCGGGGATAAACGTATTGCTGTCTGGCGAATCGTTCGGTTAAGGATATCTCCCCATCTTTCACATACACAAAGTTCCCGTTATTCAGGATGAGTTCGCATCGTCCTGTTACACAGTAATTTAAGAGCAATGGTCCTGTTTCCATGGAGCCATTATCGTGAAAGTCTGGGGCTGTCCAGACAGGAGAGTTCACAAAAATATAAGCCAATGTAACTCCTGGGAACAGAGGGAAAAAAGTCATGGAACCTTTCCCGTCTCTCTCCTTTAGAATGAGTTCTGCGCTAAATTCGCCCCGTTTTATAGATATACCTGGAATT
>NZ_JBBKBP010000041.1:0-13070 GCF_037890165.1 Blautia sp. HCN-1074 | reverse complement strand
TTTTGAAGCGTTTATTGATGATACTATAAGAATTATAAAAGCAGCTAGAGATAATCAAATAGAGGTTATCTATTTTCAACATGATGATGGACCAGGAACGGGGGTTTCAATCGGTGATGAAGACTTCGAAATTGCAGAACAAATGATTCCCAAGGAAGGGGAAAAGATATTTATAAAAAAAATCAATAGTTGTTTTGGAAATAAAGATTTTACGGATTATGTTAAAGATGATAATACATTAATGATAGTGGGACTACAGACAAACTTCTGTATAGATGCAACTGTGAAATCTGCTTTTGAGAGAGGATATAAAGTAATTATTCCACAAGGGGCAAATTCAACATTTGATAACGACTATATGACTGGAGAAGAAACATATAAATATTACAATGATATGATGTGGCCAAAGAGATTTGCTACATGTGTATCTGTTGATGAAGCAATTAAATTGATGGAAAGTTCAATCGAGATTTGTGAAGGTGCATTATGGACAAATATTTAAAAGAAACAAAAATGTTAAATTATTCCAACGAAAACATACAGCAGTTAATTCGGGAAAGAAGATGGAAAAATATAAATGAATTTGAACGCTTAAAATCGATTTATGATTTTGTTAGGGATGAAATATTGTTTGGATATAATATTGATGATAATGTTCCTGCATCAAAGGTTTTGGCAGATGGTTATGGACAATGTAATACAAAAGGAACATTGTTTATGGCAATACTAAGGGCATGCAATATTCCTTGCAGGGTACATGGATTCACCATTGATAAAAAATTACAAAAGGGAGCAATGACAGGGGTTGTCTATAAAAATGCACCACAAAATGTATTTCATAGTTGGGTTGAAGTTTACTTTGAGGATAGATGGTATGAGTTAGAGGCGTTTATTCTTGATAAAAAGTATTTACAAAAATTACAGGAAAAAAATAGTGATTGTAAAGGTGCATTTTGTGGTTACGGTGTAGCCGTAAAAGACTTCAAAAATCCAATTATAGATTTTGATAGAAATAATACATATATTCAGAGTGAAGGAATTAATCAAGATTTTGGAGTCTATGATTCGCCTGATGACTTGCTAAAAGTACACCATCAAGAAATGTCTGCGATAAAAGCATTTTTATATAAACACTTTGGCAGGCATTTAATGAACCGAAACGTCAAAAAAATTAGAAATTGCTAAATCTAAAGTTAGTTGATTAACTTATTGGCCAGCTTACCGTAGCCCTTGGCAGGGTATAAGAAACGCTGACATCGTTTCCACTCAGAAACAGGTCGCAGCGGCACATAAGCGAGGAAAATACCCTCGCTAAGTGCCGGCGTCTGTTTACGGTCAGCTTATTCTTACACCCAGCCGTGGCTACTAGTGTATTGGCAACTTTCCAAAACACAGAACTCCCGGGGTATGCGGTGCCATGTCGAAGATGTTTGTCGTAGGATGTTGATATTTTCTAGAAAAGTGCTGAAAGACAGGGGGAAAGCGGACACGATGTCCGCGTCAGCCGATCCGCGCCATGGATGGCGCGTGTAGGCGGCCCCGTCATGATGAGAACCGCTGTATCACTTTTCATTAGAAAATTCACATCCGGAGACCTTACATCGAGACATGTGTATCGCATGCTCCGGGAGTTCGTGGATTTTACGGGAACTCTACGTTACGGGCCATGCACCCAATTCATAAATGTGTCGCAAAGGGCGCTCCACATTTATTTCATTGACGGCTGTCGCCGTATAAAGTCAAAAACAAAAACAGCGACTTGTGAGCAAGCTCCCAGATCGCTGTTTTCGTTTTGACTTTGCATGGCTCGTAACTTTCAATTTGACGGAGTAATGGATATGAAAATCCGAGAAGTGAACGAAAATAAAAAGCAATTTATATCATTATTGTTATTAGCTGATGAACAGGAGAGCATGGTTGAGCGCTATCTTGAAAAAGGTACTATGTATGTGCTTGAAGACAATGATGAAAAAGCAGAATGTGTTGTTACCGATGAAGGTAATGGAATACTTGAAATCAAGAATATCGCAGTCGATTGCAGGCATTTGTGGAGAGATTTCCTGAACTTTCCTTATTTTACAGGCTTTTCAGCCCATTATATAGTGAAATGATATGTATTTTCACTTATTTTTGCCCTTATTGCGTGAATGTGGAGGGACAATTCAGACATTTCAAGTCCTAAATAATGGAATTAGTAAGTCTGTGTTTTATGCCTATGTGAAGGAACGAGGATTAGAGCAAGCTTATATCCAAAATTATATCAATCCCCCTGAACGATGGCGTTTCGTTTCGGATCAAACGGATATCGGAAATCATGGAAGAAGCAGATTATCCGGGTGTTCGTGTAAGCATGGGAACAAAATTCGATGGTGTAATCACCCCATTAAAGATTGATATTCCTACAGGGGATGTAATCACACCAAGAGAAATCAAGTACAAATTTAATCTTATGCTTGAAGATCGCACAATCGAGGTATGGGCATATAAACTGGAAACGGTATTGTCTGAAAAACTGGAAACTGTTATTAGCCGAAACGTTACAAATACACGAATGAGAGATTTTTATGATATTTATATTTTACAAAAGTTGCATGGAGAACAACTCAAAAAGAAAGTTTTATGGAATGCACTTGTGGCAACTGCAAGAAAACGTGGAACATTGGAGCAGATAAACTCTGGGGATAGAAGAGAAATATTTGATGAAATAGAAATAAGTTCTGTTATGGAAAATTTATGGAAAACATATCAAAAAAATTATTCTTACGCTGCTGATATTTCATGGCATACAATTATGAAATCAATTTGTACATTATATGGAAGTATGTTAAAATGAAAGAAATTAAGTTAAAAGGGGAATAAGAAATATCCTTACAAGCGTATTCGGAATTTCTATAAAATATGAAGCAGGGAATCATCAGGATTCTTTGCCTGTTTATATTGCAGGGAGTTATGATTTTCACACAGCATATATTGGAAACAGACGCTGTATAATGCTTACTCCGACAGAAGAACTTGCCACACTTCCGGCATTGAAAAAGCAAAAGCATATTTGACGACTCCTTTCAGAGGATAACAGTGCTGACGATAGTTCCATTGTTTTATCTTTTGGAGATACAAACGATGAGAGAATTGCAGAAGCAGTACTCTGATATTAAATATATATAGTTAATAAAGAGAGGTGCATATGCTATGCCAGGTATACTCGTGGTTGAAGATGATGAAAATTTAAATCGTGGAATTACATTCTCACTGAAAAAATCCGGATATGAGGTTTTTTCAGCAGAATCAATGAAAAAAGCGAAAAGAATTGCAAGTGATAATAATGTGGATGTTACCATTTGTGATGTGAATCTTCCGGATGGGAATGGACTGGAATTTGTAAGGTGGATGAGATGCAATTATAATACATACATTATTTGTCTTACAGCACTAGATCAGGAGATGGATCAGGTCATGGGATATGAAGCAGGGGCAGATGATTATATTACAAAGCCGTTTAGTCTTTCGGTACTTCTTTTGAAAATAGAAGCACATTTCCGCCGCAGACAGGAGAAAACGGAAGTCGGAAAGATGATTTCGGGAGATATCGTATTTATCGCAGGAGAAATGAAAGTCCTGATAAAGAGTCGTGAAATCAGTCTGACAAAAACGGAGTTGAAAATGCTGACTTTTTTTCTTCAGAATCCGAAACAGATTCTTTCAAAAACACAAATATTGGAAAATGTGTTTGATCTGGAAGGGGATTTTGTGGATGAAAATACAATCGCTGTCAATATCAGAAGACTCCGTGAGAAAATCGAAGACAATCCGGCTGCACCGGTCTATATAAAGAATATCAGAGGTCTTGGGTATATATGGAATCAGGAGGTAAGGCAGTGACAAAGAGATATCGCAAGAAGATTACAGTAGTGCTCTCCTTGGTATTACCTGTTATATTATTGTTTGCAATATTAAATTGCTTTACCACGTATGTGTTTTATGAAGATTATAAATATAAAATGAATCTTATGACAGAAATTGCAGCAAAGGAAAAATTTTCCGGGCTGGATGCTGTTTCGGAATTGCTTAAGGATAAGGATATTGAAACCAACGAACAGGGAAGGCGATTATTGGAGCAACATGGATACTGGGGAAATAAAGGGAATGTGTTTTATTCGCAATTCCGGCATCAGGTTATGGTGACCGGTGCTGTAAGCACTGTGATATGCGTGCTTCTTTTGATTATTTTATTTTATTGGAAGAAGACAGAAGATGCGTGTCATCAGAAAATTTTAGACCAGTTAGAAGAAATTCTGATCAGATTCCGTGAAAATAAATTTGATGATTTACTGAAAACGGAAAATCACGCTGAACTGGAAAAATTGAATGACCAGCTTGAAGCAATCGGACATCATATTCAGTTGCTAAAGGAAGAAGCACGGGAAGAAAAAGAGAGCACGAAAGAAATTGTTTCTGATATCTCTCACCAGTTAAAGACACCGGTTGCAGCTTTGGATACATGTTTTAGTGTGCTGATGCAGAATGACTTAAGTGCCACAGAACAGGAGGAGTTTCGTATTCGTTGTCGGAGTGCTCTGGATGGACTGGAGACATTATTGCAGTCGCTTCTTGAAATATCCAAGATGGAAACCGGACTGATTCAGATTAATAAGAAAAAACTTCCGCTTATGGATACTGTCATATCTGCTGTGAACCGTACTTATCCAAAAGCGGATGAGAAAGAAATTGAATTCGTTTTTGACTATGCAAGAGAGCTGGAAACATGCATGGTTGTGCAGGATAAAAGGTGGCTTGGTGAAGCTTTTATCAACGTTCTGGATAATGCGGTCAAGTACAGTCCGGGTGGTTCAAAAATATTTATCCGGTTACAAAAAAGAAACGATCTTGTAAGAATGGAAATTGAGGATCAGGGAATCGGTATTCCGCAGAATGAGTATCACAAAATTTTTCAACGATTTTACAGAGGAGGTTCCAGGGAGGTCAGGGAAGAGAGTGGCACGGGAATCGGACTTTTTCTATCGAGAGAAATTATCGAAAAACACGGAGGTATGATCACGGTAATCTCCGGCATAAAGAAAAAAGGAAGCACGTTTGTGATTCAATTACCATATGTTGGTTAAATTTTAATTGGGCAGAAATCTTACAATTCTGTAAGATTTCTGCCCAATTTTTGAAAGTGAAATGAAAGATTATATTGCTACAATCAGCATGTAGGTTGAAAAATGATATATAAACAGGCAAAGAAAGTGTGCTGAAAAGGTACGCTTTACAGAATTGAAAAGGAGGCAACACATGAGTGTGATATTAGAAACCAGGCAGCTTTGTAAGTTTTATGGTGCAGGTGAGAATCAGGTCAAAGCGGTAAATCAGGTGGACATTCAGATTGAGCAGGGAGAATTTGTCGCAATTGTTGGAAAGTCAGGTTCCGGTAAAAGTACATTACTTCATATGCTTGGAGGGCTTGATACCCCGACAAAAGGCAGAGTTACTTTAGCGGGGAAAGATTTATACAGGATGAAGGAAGATGCCCTTGCTGTTTTCCGCAGAAGAAAAATCGGATTTGTTTTTCAGGCATTTAATCTGGTTTCATCTGTTAATGTCTGGGAAAATATTGTACTGCCACTGGGGCTGGATGGAAGAAAAGTGGATGAAGCGTATGTAAATGATATTATTGCAACTCTGGGGATTGAAAACCGGATTTATAATCTGCCAAATCAGTTATCCGGAGGACAGCAGCAGAGAGTAGCAATTGCAAGAGCACTGGTGAATCGTCCGGAAATTATATTTGCGGATGAGCCGACAGGCAATCTTGATTCTAAGACCAGTGATGAGGTAATCGCTCTGCTTAAGATGACAGCAAAAAAATATGGACAGACAATTGTAATGATTACCCATGATGACGAAATTGCACAGGTCGCTGACCGTATTCTGGTGATTGAGGACGGACAGGTGGTGGATTTCAGATGAAGACAATAAGCAGGATTGCATATAGCAATGACAAAAGGAACAGGACAAGAAGTATACTGATCATGATGGCAATCTGTCTGGCCACGATGCTGCTTGTTATCATCAGTACTGTGGGAAATGGGGTAATTCATTTACAGAAAAGTCAGGCGGCAGGATCATATGGAAGCAATTATGGTCTGTTTGTTTCCGCAGACGGATCGCAGTTAAAAGAAGTAAACCGCCGTGCGGAAATAGATGCTACAGGCACTATGTGCACCGAAGGTATCATAAAAGGCAATGAAAAAGGCGGGTTTGTCTGCATGGATGAGACTGCAAGAAAAATGCTTCCTTATAATAAAGAATATGAGTTGAAGGAAGGAAAGTATCCGGAAAAAATGCAGGAAATTGCCGCAGGAAGAGCATTTTTTCGTGCAATGGGGTATGGTGATGTAAAGATCGGAGATACGGTTACACTGGATTACCGCGCAGGGATGCAGTCAGAATATAAGCCGGAAGAATTTGTTGTCAGCGGAATCCTATATGATCGGGATGAGTATACCATCGAGGCATCTTATGTTGCTTTCGGGTCACAGGAGTTTTATGATGAGCACGTCGCAGAGAATGACAGACAGTATAATATTTATTTTACTTTAAATGATTCTGCAAATGTATCTATGAATAATATTGATTCGGTTATAAAGCAGATTGCAGCAGCTTGTGGGATCGAAGAAAAAAACGTTATAGTCAATGATCTCTATTTGCAATGGGTCTTGCAGCCGAGTTATGAAACGATTGCGGTATGCGGGGTTTTGATTCTTGCAATTGTACTTTTCTCTGTTGTGGTCATTTATAATATTTTTCAGGTCGGTATTGCCAACAAGATACAGGAGTATGGAAAAATCAAGGCTCTGGGAGCAACAAAAAAGCAGATGAAACAACTGATCTTCAGAGAGGGCATTTTTTTGACAATTTTTTCAATACCGGTTGGATTGCTTTTTGGCTTTCTGATTGCAAAATGCGGTTTTAACTGGCTGGTAGAACAGGGGAACCTTGTATCAACCCAAACTGGCTCTATGGAAGTTCAAAATCAGCAGGTGCCTCTGTTTTCCCTGCCTGTTATGCTTCTCTGTATTTTCGTATCATTTCTTACCGTTGCTTTGGCACTGCGTAAACCAATGAAAATTGTTTCACGGATTTCACCTATCGAGGCAACACGGTATTTAGAAAATGCAGAAACACAAAAAAAAGGAAAACGAAATGGCAGAAAAAATGTTACCGTGTTTTCTATGGCAATGGCAAATATAACGGGTAATCCAAAAAGAACCATTGGTACCATCCTCACACTGGGGCTTTCCTGCGCATTGTTTGTGATTATCTCTAATTATGTGGGAAATATTGACACGGAGCATGAAGCACGTCGTTACATAAATCATGGACAATTTGAACTGCAGCTTGACTATTCTGATGAGTATGATGAAAAATATCCGGAGAATAATCTGGATACGATTCTGACGGATAATCTATTGAATGATTCGCTGATTGAAGAAATCAAAAGCATTCCAGGAGTGACAGATGTCATGACGAGAGAGATTGTCTCTGTAAATCTGAACGGAACAAGATTTCCGGCTGATATTGTGAGTAAAAATGATTTTGATTTTATGCGCCAGGACGGGGATATTGGCTCTATGGACTATGATCAGGCGGTAAAGAATGGTGAAATTTTCTTTGGTTGGTCGATGTGGATGGAACAAGATGGATATGCTCCGGGTGAATCCATTGCATTTGACTTTGAGAATGGAAGTGGAACCTATACCTATCAGGGAAAGATTGCAGGATCCTTTGCAAGTGCGGACACTTATCTTGTCATTCCGGAAGGTGTATACCGTTCCATGAATCCGAGAGGAACAGCCTATGGCTATCTGTGGGTGGACTGTGATAAAAAAGATGTGGCATCTGTAGAACAAAGTCTGAATACTTTGATTTCTAATACTTCGCATATAAAAATGGATACCTATCATGCGCAGTTACAATATGCAGAAGTCGCAGCCCGCATGATGAAGCTTGGCTGTTATCTGTTTATGGCGGTTGTAGGACTCATCGGTTTTATGAATATGGCAAACACCATGATTATGAATATTACGACAAAAAAGCAGGAATATGGTGTATTGCAGGCTGTGGGTATGACAAATAAACAATTAAATTTATGCCTGCAGTTACAGGGACTGATTTTTACGGTTGGCACCATATGCGTAGCTTTGATCATTGGTCTGCCGCTCGGCTATGCACTTTTTTCCTATGCAAAACATAATGGAATATTTGGAATGAATATCTATCATGTTCCAATTACACCAATTCTTGCTATGATTTTGCTGGTCAGCCTTTTGCAGATTGTGCTTTCCCTCGTTTTAAGCAGTAATCTGAAAAAGGAAACGCTGGTAGAAAGAATAAGGTATCAGGGATAGCAAGTATTGCTGGGATATCCTCAGTATCATAACAGGAATTAAAAGCACTTGGTTTCAAAAAGTTTTGTACTTTTGACAAAATGCAACCGATTTTTCATCAATTATAATAAATTTGATTAAGCAGCCTGTGTGTAATGAAGCATACAGGCTGCTTGCATTTTATAACTCTAATGAATCTTCTGTATCTACCCACATCTGTAAATTGCCCTCAAGATATAATCTCGCATATTCAAGTGGTTCATCGACTGCAAGTGAAGTCAATGCACAGTCTGATCCGGGTGTGGTTTTTAAATCCTTTTCGGCTTCCCAGCAGTCAATGCGAAGCATATAGCTAACATTTGTATAAATGTCAATGCTGTTTCGTTGTGGATTGTATTCTGCAAATATTGTTCTCATCGTATCCCATCTCCTTATCATTTAATCAATCATTAGTAGCAAAAATTAAGAAGCATTTCAATCAGTCCACCATGTCACTTTTATTTTATGTTATACTGTTTTATATAATTTTTTTGGTCTCCGCTGCCGCTTCGGTCGGCACAGAGCAGATGTCCACCGGACATCTGCTCTGTGCCCTTGTATTTGCCCTTATCAGAGTTCATAAACACTGATGGGACGATATAACACAAGGGAAAAAATAAGGGAAAGCTCACCTGCGACAAATCCAGTGTTTTCAAGGGTTTGCGGAGAATTTAATAACAAAATATAACAGTTATTAAATCTCTTAAAACAGGTGAAATCTCAATCGGAATTTGGAGGAGATTCTTATTTATGAAAAAAGGAATAAACAAATCAATCTTATTTTATATTGCATCAGTTCTGTTTTTCATAGCGTCAGCTATTGGCTTTACGAGTGGAAATGAAAATTCTATGGCTATAGTATGGTTATGTCTTGGCTCCTCATTTCTTTGCTTAGGTTCGACTCATAAGAAAAAGGAAAACAATAAAACAAATACAGATGATAAATAATTTTCTGCTTGTATTGTTGTAAAATTGAAATTTTGGAGGTTATTATGGCTTTTGATTTTAAGAAAGAATTTAAAGAATTTTATATGCCTAAGAATAAACCAGAGATTGTAAATGTACCTAAGGCAAATTATATTGCAGTTAGAGGAAAAGGCAATCCAAATGAAGAAGGTGGGGCATATCAACACGCAATCAGTATTCTATATGCTGTTGCATACACATTAAAAATGAGTTGCAAGACCGATTATAAAATTGAAGGCTTTTTTGAATATGTTGTTCCGCCATTGGAAGGTTTTTGGTGGCAGGATGATGTTGTGGGTGTAGATTATACAAATAAATCTGCTTTCAACTGGATTTCTGTTATTCGTTTGCCTGATTTCATTTCTAAAGCTGATTTTAACTGGGCGGTAGAAACAGCAACGAAAAAGAAGAAACTCGATTGTTCGTCAGCAGAGTATCTTACGATTGATGAAGGATTATGTGTTCAAATTATGCATATAGGTTCTTTTGATAATGAGCCAGCAACTGTTGCTCTTATGGATGCTTATTTAGAACAAAATGGGTATGTTAATGATATTAACAAAGATAGATTGCACCACGAGATTTATATGTCTGATGCAAGAAAGGCTGCCCCAGAGAGATGGAAAACTGTAATTAGACATCCGATTAAGAAAGCGTAAAATCGGAATTTTCGCCTTCGCAACTGTCGGTTGACAAAGTTCTATGAGAAAATGGTGGCAATGCAACCGCTATTTTTGTTATATTAAGTAAAAAAGAAAGGCGGTGTTTTGCAATGAATATGGCAGACAGAATACAACATTTACGAAAGAGCAAGGGAATTTCGCAGGAAGAACTTGCTGATAAGGTTGGTGTATCGAGACAAGCAGTTTCTAAATGGGAGTCAGAACAAAGTACACCAGACATCGAAAAGGTCATTTTATTGAGCAATTTTTTTGATGTAACAACAGATTATTTGTTGAAGGGAATAGAACCAATAACAGAAAACGGTACTGAAAGAAGTGATGCTCGCATCTTTTCTTTGGTAGGTAGTGTGTTTAATTTTATTGGGTTAGTAGTAGCCATTATGATTTGGGACAAAGAGCAAACCTCAAGTTCTGTTGCAGTTGGACTAATTTTAATGGCTGTCGGAATTATGGTATTCGTAATAGGACAGTTTATAGGTGATAACAAAGAAAAGGCTTCATTTTTGTTTTGGATTGTTAATGTATGGATACTTATCTTAATGCCAATTTCTTGTATTTTTAATTTTCTTCAAGGTATTAAGTTTGGGTATTGGTGGACATTTACACCAATACCGCAGCTTGGAAATTCCATCGTTTCCTATGTGTTATGTTGGGGATTTTATCTTATGTTTTGTATCGTAGTAGATTTTCTTCTAATTAAACATTCAAAGCGATAAATTCCAGTTTTTGAAACTGAGAAATCGGGATTTGGAGGAGATTCTTATTTATGAAAAAAGGAATAAACAAATCAATCTTATTTTATATTGCATCAGTTCTGTTTTTCATAGCGTCAGCTATTGGCTTTACGAGTGGAAATGAAAATTCTATGGCTATAGTATGGTTATGTCTTGGTTCCTCATTTCTTTGTTTAGGTTCGACTCATAAGAAAAAGGAAAACAATACAGATGATAAATAATTTCCTGCTTGTATTGCTGGAAAATAGGGATTTATCGAGTCCTTTTGTGATTTGCAACTGCTGGTTGACAGATTTATAGCCTGAAATGGTGGAATGCAAACAGTAAAATTGTTATATTTAGCTCATAAAATCTGCAAAAGGAGGAAAAAATGATTTTAGCTGATAAGATTACAGAGGAAAGAAAAAAGAATGGATGGTCACAGGAAGAACTAGCCAATCAGTTGGGCGTATCCAGACAGGCAGTATCTAAGTGGGAAAGTGCAGGGGCTGTTCCAGATTTGCAAAGAATTTTACAGATGTCGGAGCTATTTGGTGTTAGTACAGATTATCTATTAAAAGATGAAATGAAAGCAGAAAATATCACCTATCGCGAAAGTACTGAAAGCTATGCAGAACCGTTGAAAAAAGTAACTATGGAGAATGCAAATGAATTTCTTGACATGAAAAGAAATGGATCCAAAGTAGTGGCAAACGCAACAAGTATGTGTATCTCAAGTCCAATATTATTGATTATTCTTGTGACAATGGCAGAAGATGGCGTATTTCATGTTTCGGAATCTCTGGCAACAGTATTTGGATGTGTTTTTTTGCTTGGAATGGTTGCGGCAGCTGTCTTTTTGTTTATTACATATGGAATGCGTGAATCGCATATGGAACATTTTGAAAAAGAATGCTTTGAAACAGAGTATGGTGTATCTGGAATGGTACGAGAAAAAAAAGATTCCTATGAACCGATTTTTATCAGAGGAACAGCTGTTGGGGTAGTGCTTTGTATACTGGCAGTGATTCCGACAATTATTGCCGGAGCCATGGAAGCGTCTGACTATTACTGTGGTGTTTCCGTTGGATTGCTGCTATTCATACTTGCAATAGGAGTGAATCTGTTGGTTCGTGTTGGGGTGGTAAAAAGCAGTTACGATACCCTTCTTCAGGAAGGCGAATATACAAAAGAAGAAAAACTGTTTAAGAAAAAGACGGACACGTTTTCTGGTGTATATTGGTGCTTGACTACAGCGATTTACCTTGCATGGAGCTTCTGGACGATGAGCTGGGATATTACATGGATTGTATGGCCGGTTGCAGGTGTTTTATTTGCAGCATTGCTTGGTGTGGTGAAAATGGTGTTAAAGAATAGCAGTGAAACTCAGCACTATATTTAAGATGGAGTTAAGTTTATTTTCCGCATATTATACTCATCCAGAAATTCTAATTTGGAGGGGGGACTGCTATGCTGAGAAAGTTGAATTGTTTTTTAAACATCGTTATTGGTTCATTCATAGGAGTTTTCATTGGGTTCGGAATTTATAAGTTCTGGCACTTTAAAACCTATCCAAATTTATATGCCATGCAGTCTGCACCGTGGTACACAGAGTTGCTGTTGGATGGTGCCTTGGTGGCAGTTTTGGTGGTCGTATGTATTATCCTAAAGCTGATTATTTGGAGGAAGTTAAAGCCATAACTTCTTATATAAAAATTGAGAAATCGTAAAATTTAAGAAAGAGAAATGCACAGTTCTTAGCTTATCGGGAACTGTGCATTTTTGTAAATAAATACTTTTAATTAGCCGATTACGGCATCCTCTGTTGTAAAATGTTCCAGAGAATTTTCTTTTACCTGAATGCAGATATAAGTAATTCCGCAAATATCGGATGCAAAAAACTGACGCTTTGCAGCAGGTGCGATTTTTAGCCAGTCTCCAGTTGAAAGACTGATTTCTTCTCCATCAATTATGGCTTTGCCGTTACCTGAAAGAATTCCATAGATTTCCTCATTTTCTTTATGAGAATGAACAAATGGGACATTTGCTCCTGCAGGTAGTTCGTTTAAACTGATTTCTGCACCTGTTAAAGACAACTTTTCATGCAGCTCAATTCGGTTTTCCTTTCCAATAGTTGTTTTTGTGTAATTTGCCATAATAATACCTCCATAGTTAATTTGTAGTTTCTGGTTGCTTGGCATTAGTATAGTGTGAGACACATACAAAAACAAGTACGCACCTTTTTGTAACTGTACACTCAAAATTGAATGTGTTACAATAGA
>NZ_JBBKBP010000040.1:0-13985 GCF_037890165.1 Blautia sp. HCN-1074 | reverse complement strand
GTTATTTCTGATATTGGTTGTCGGAATATGTGTGGCAGGGACAGGGATACTGGCGATACTGATAGAAATAAAGGTTATAGAATTATATAAGAAAAACTGTTGGGATGTTATTACTCTACTGATGATACTGACAAGTACTGCTGTCATCATTTATTTTGGAGAAGCAATTAAAAAAGCACTTTCCGTAAATCTTCTATTGCTTTTCGTACTTTCTCAGGGAGTATATCTTGGAATCAGATGTTATTTGAAAAATCGGTTAGGTACCAAGCAATATTGGTGAAAACATGCTAAAAAACGTATAATAGCAGGGGATAAAACATCGTCCCCTACTATTATATAAACAGCGAAGTTTTACCCATCTCTCTCTTTTGAAAGATTCGCTACTTGTGGAACCGAGATATAAGGTTTCGCCTGTGTTCTTTGGTGTATCACTACCACATTTCTCTGTACCGATGTAATCTTTCTGCATACGGAAGCAAGAGATACAATATTCCTTATTTTAAAACATAATTACAATTCCTGTTTGACAAGAACGATCATCATAGAAGGATTGTATTTGTCCCCACTCATAATAATATTCGACGCCTGTCATACTCTTTTTACTGGGAGTACCTAAGCATTTCCTTAAAAACCTATTATTTTCTTCTTGCAACTTTTCTAAGACTGTACCATTCATTGTCTCATATTTCGTAGAATACTTTTTGTCTGCTCGAACCAATTCAATCTTTTTTACTTTTCCATGTCTTCCATAGATTGTAACATAAAACTTCTTATAAAGCCATTTTAAAGGTTTCTTAGAAATCAATATTGTATAAGAATACTCTGTTTGAGCAATCTTAAAATCAATTTCTTTAAATAGGGAAATACTTCCTTTGGGAGTAATTTTATATCCCCCTATTTTTAACATATCTTCCTTTAGCTCATCCTTTATTTGGATAATCTCCATACTTACTATAAAAACAACATAGCCTTCACACACTACAACGGTAACTATTTTTGCCCATAGCACATCTGGAACAAACATGTTCCAAGCTATAACAGGAAGCAAAGCTACTCCTACCGCAGTCACCAGTAGAAGCACCCTCCAAATATAATTTTTCTTTCTTTTTCCTTCATTAGTTAAATTTTCATCATAATAAAGATGACCTGGGGCTTCGAATGAGTTTAATAGAAATTCCTTTAAAAATGACACCAGAACCGCTCCCCAAGAAGATTTCTTTTGTTCCTTCATATTACCCAATCTCCTCTGCTATATGATTATTTTTCATTCTATTTTTTACTTAACTTATACATTAGCAAGATTTTTAGTTATTCTTCTAACAATATTTTTATCCCCGCTTTTTCTGCTTTATGCGAAAAGTCAACAGCAAATCCCCATCCCATCTCTGCAAATTGCCATTTCTTCGTTTTTTTGTAATTTTATAGATTTCAACTGTAGACACTTTATTTAATTCAGGATATAACTTCTTAAGTGTAAGTATTTGTTTATTTCTGCTTATTTTTTCATTCCATATAATTGTTAATTTAACCTGTTTTCTTTCAAAAAAACCCACCTTACATAAATCTGCATAGCAGGCTTCTGGTATTGATATATCATTGTTTTTTAACATTTTTCTCCTTTATTTAATTTTATAAAAAACTTCTAAGCCCTATTAAAAGAAATATGAAGCCTATTAGAGGAACAGGTATCATACAAATGAGAAACACATTAAATTTTTTCCTTGCTTCATCAGTATTTTCTTCTTTTGTTACTTTTGCTTTTTTCATAACTATAAAAGGGAATATCAGTAATAATAATCCTCCAACTACTGCTAACAATATTTTCATCTTATATATTCCTTCCTTATCTTTAAATAAATATTAATCATGTATCGTACTATATTCCAATCCTAATGCACTTTTTCTTCTACAAATTCTTTTACTATCGCCTATTGATGTATTTTCATATTCACTGTTTGAAACAGTATATATTTCTCTTTTACCATTACAACTTACATATAACTCTCTATCTCTAGTTTTACCACTGCTAATCTTTTTGTCTGTTACAATTGCAATTTCATGAGTTGCCCCATCAAATGTAAATAAAAAATTTATTGGGAAGCTAATTGTAAATGCGATTATAAAAGCAGCAAATACAACTGAAAGTTTACGTCCAAATTTCTGTGGTACATCTGTTTTTAAAGATTTAATAATAAATGGCAGTGCAAGTAAAGCAGTAATAATTGCCGTAATCTTCATATAGTTTCCAAATTCATAATTAAAGAGTTTACTCGTATTCAGGGATAAAAGCATTGCTATTGCTGCACCCATAAATGGTAATTGATACGCCAGTTCTTGTCCTTTTTTTGTGGTGACTTCTATAAATATATATGGATAATATTTTATATACACTGCATATGTAATCATCAAAACCATTATAAATATAACTAACATTGTTTTGCCACCAATAAAAAATGCTACCGCATCAGCAATTATTAGAATCCAACCTAAAGCTTTTAAAAATTGCTTTGTTTTTTTACGCTTTTCTTTTTCTATTGTTTTTGACATATTTTTGATAGTTGTATTCTCATTACATATAGATTTATAGAAATTCTTTTCTATCCAATTTAAAGCAGGTACATACTTTGATACATCTTTGTTCTGTTCAACTAACTCACCAAAATCCACAAGATCTATTTCATGTTTTATAAGTGTATCATATAAAATATCATAATTTACATACATTTGCTCCAGAGTAACAAGTCTATTGTACATCTTATCAATTAATACGACATCTGTTCTACCATTTAATGGAATCATTAAAATACAACGAATATCATTATATTTTATATGCTGAGTTTTCTTAACCAGATAGCTAAATACAATTTCATCTTCATTTACTACAATTATTTGTTTCTTGTATACCAAAATTAAAGCAATACCTAAAAATACAAAAGGCATAAAACATATCGCAACCCCCATATTTCCTGTAACAAATGTTACCAGTACGATTATTAAAAAAAAAACTGTTGTTACTATTCCTAAATTTTTTACAAATTTACTTAATCTAATGACATTATCCATAAACTCAATCTCCCTATATGATTCACATTTTTCATTTTTTACGCTCTAATTTCTTCTTATCCTTTTTTATTTCTGCAATCTTTACTTGCAGCCAGTCCACATTTCTATTTCTGGCAGAAATTTTAGCGATTTTTTTCTGATTTTTATATAAAATAAGAGCTTCTCCAAATAAATTCTTTTTTCTTTTCATCTGGGTAATATCCGTTAATCTTATTTTACAGTTCTTCCTTAAAAATCCATTTCTATATAGCCATCCATCCTGGACAATTGTTTTGTCCATTAAAAAATAGAAAAATATACCTCCCGGTACAAGAGAGAATAAAAGGAAAACAAAAGCTGTTTCTTTTGCATTGAATACAAGTATCACACTATTGTAAACCAAATATAAAAAGAAAATGCCCGGCAGAACATAGTGGCTTTCTTTTGGTCTTATGATGCACTTTTTATCTCTACAACTCAACCATGTTTCTTGTGAAATTTTATGCTTAGACAGACTATTTTCAAACAATGATGTGCTTATGTTTTCATCAAATTTGAATATTTTTTTGTCCCCTGCATATATTTCCAATGTACCATTTTCTTTATGTACACTTCTTGTTATATCTGAAAATTTATAATATTTTTTTCCAAAAAACGACCGATATTTAATTACATCATGATTTACCTGGACTCTCCACAGGAACAAATGCAGGGTACAGATTCCAAAAAAAGCAATCAATATTCCATACGCCACTATAACTGAAAAATCCGCCTGTCCGTCTATAAAACCATACAAAAGTACTCCTGAGAAAAATATAGTTCCAACCAAAAATAAAATTCCCAGCCATCCTTCTTCTTGAATGCTATAATTATTTTCATCTATATTCTTTTCTTCCAACTGTTCTAAAGTTTTTAATTCACGATTTATCTTTTTTATTTTTATTGCCCTGATAACCAACAAAGCCGCAACCCAAGGAAGGATTGATAGGATTCTTTTCATAAAAATATTCATTTTTCAACCTCCCATTTTTTGACAGCAAAATACTTTACCAGGTGAAAAACTCCTAAGATAGAACCCAAAGAACAAAAATAGGAACAAAGGCTTGCAATTCTAATCATGGCTATATATTCAACGCTGCTACTAAGTACTTTTGCGACACCCATTCCAAGCAATACAAAACTAGTAATACACCATCCTCCAGCCAGCTTTTTGGAAGAAGATGGATTGTAGATATCTTTTTTAATCAAAGTTATTATAAGAAAAATGTATGCAGCGATTACCAGTATGTAAATGATAACGAGTATGGTTAGATACCTCTTATAATATTCTTCTTTCATAGTTGTCAGCATGAGGATAGTTGCTGCCCAACAGAACAAAATAGAAAACGTCAGACTTTGTATTCCAATGATCCAAAAAACCTTTTTCCCTGTCACTTCTGTTCTTGAAAAACTAAGAATCACGAATCCAAGATACACAATAACTAAAAATACTTTTGAAAAAAACGGTGATGGAGCTGATTCAGATAAAAAGAAAAATAAAAATACTAGAAACAAGATTGCTCCATCTAATTTGTAGATTTCTTTCGGCTTAATCACATCTTCTATATCGTATAGTAAAAAACTTTTTGTTTGTTCATTAATCTTTTTCATTCTCGTTTTCCCCTATCGTTTCTTTATTCTTCCTCTACGGATATTTCCACATTTGCATGAAGCACCTTTTCCAGATATAATAAAACAAGCCGTCGCCCTTCTTCACATTTTCCTATCTTAGAAATATTCCTATACAGCAGATATAATGGAAACATAAATAAAATCAGACATTCTGTTAAAATCAATAAATCTCCCTGAGAAAAAAACAATGCAAATAAAATCACTATGAGCAGAAAAAATAGTGCAGCTTTTTTTATGTATGGCAAAAGCACAAACGTACCTTCCAGCATTACATCTCCCCCATAGCTTTTTATATGTGTCTGGAGCATTTCCCAGCCACCGCCTGTCATACTTCCTGCTGCATATCCGATACATAAGGTATTATCCTCTTCTTTGTAGGCTGCAAGTGCCATATCTCTATAAGCCTGGTTTGAAATACATAATGGTTTTGTAGTCTTCTTAATCTGTTCCAATAAATGTTCTTTGGAATAAGGAAAATATATTTTATAATATTCTTGCATACGTTATCCTTTCTCATAAAAAGGTTTTCTAAAGTTCAATACAATACAAATTTTTTTACATTAGTTTCCATCGTTTATAAGCTGAACCCTTTCCATAGAGATATTGTATTCTTTGCAAAAGCTGTTTATTGTCCAATTATTAAAGAGAAGAAAACTCTTCGTCACATAAATATCTGCTTTTGAATTATGTATCAAATTGAAAATACTTTTTATATCATAACAGTTAAAACTGTAGGCAGGAGACATTCCTATTTGCCCATTGCTTATATTGATATCATATCTTTTTTGTATAACACTTGGATATGCCAAATAAATTGTAATATTGCATATATATTTTTTCTTCCCATTTTCTTTTATGTATAGGTATGGTTCTCCCAGTCCAATATCATATATGCCTTTAGGTCTGGAGGATAGTGTAAAAACTAATGAATGGATATCCGCATACAAAATTTCTCGTTCCCTAAATCCATATGTTATTTTTTGATCGAATAGTTTATAAGTACGTTGTTTTATAAAGTAATAAAATAATAATAAAAAAATCACAAAAAGTATGGTAAAAATCAGTGCTTTTTGAAAACTCACTTTAAAATCAAAGGAAAACAAAAGTTCGGTTAAACAAAACGATATTGCTGAACAACTAATAATACTAACTATAATGTTGAACCAAGTATTAAATTTTCCATTTCCAAAGATATAATCATAACTTTTATTCTTCATTATAACCTCGTATATTTTTTAATATAGAAAAACTGTTTGCAATAAACATCACAATATCGAACCAAAATATAAAAATCAATTTTATCTCTTTATCATAATTATATACATCAACTAACCACATTGTAAAGCAAAAAGCAAGCCATTTTCAGACTTGCTTTCCACCAAATTACTGCACCTTATTGCCAAATCATCTCCTTATTCAAAATTCCCTTTTCACACTCTTGTATAGTATTTATTTTGCTACCCATTCCATCTGTTTATCTGCCTTCAACTCTTCCTTAATCCCCTGTGTCTATTTCATTTGCTCTACAATTGACTATTATTCCAGCGATTATATAAAAACCATAACCAATACAAAATATGGAAACGGTGCTTCTAACTATACCGCTAAAGCCTTTCGCCATTATCCCGAAAATAGTACTCCAGCAGAGAAATAGCGCCAGCAGACATAAAAAACTCGAACCCCTTGTAAAATGGGCATCAGAAGTTTTCTACCCGTTATTCTTGTTCTATAATTCAAGTGAATCTTCTGAATCTATCCACATCTGTAAATTGCCATCGAGATATAATCTTGCATATTCTAAAGGCTCATCCACAGCCAATGAAGTAAGCGCACATTCTGATCCATATGTGGTTTTTAAATCTTTTTCAGCTCCCCAGCAATCAATGCGAAGCATATATCCAACACTTGTGTAAACATCAATACTATCGTGTTTTATGTTGTATTATGCATAAATTGTTCTCATCGTATCTTATCTCTATTTTCTTTTAATAATCAGTTATAGAGTTAAATATCGAAAACATTTCAATCAGTTCACCATGTCGTTATTGTTATACTGTGTTATGAAATTTTCTTTCCCTTATTTTTTCCCATATTAAGATTCATGAAAGCTAATGGGAGAATATAACACAAAGGAAAGAGTAAGGGAAAGCTCACTTGCTACAAACTTAGTATTTTCAAGGGTTTGCGAAGAATTTGATAATCAAATATAACAGTTATTAAATTTCCTAAAATAAGTGCAATATCAACTGGAATTTGTATGACTCAACTCCTTATCGACCGGCCATAGCTCGTTTATAAAGTAGACCTCCTTTTATAAGTAACAACAGAAAAGCCACTGTTACTGCATATGGTTCTCTCGCAATCGCCAGATACAAAACAGTAATAATACTAAGCCCTACAGACAAAAAAGTAATCACCTTTTTTCCCTTTTCAAATTTGAAATTGACCATTAAAATATTCACAATTCCAATAATCGTTAATGCGATAAAAAGACCCCAGTATGTCATACGAATCCAAATTTCATTATCTACATACTCAATAAGACTTACTGAATAGATATATCCATCAACCGGTTTGGAATACAATGGAAGAAAAATAAGCATCAAAGAGAGCAAATCGGTAAATCCAAATAACAAGTCACATAGACCATTGAGATTTGACTTGTTTTCTTTTTCAGAAATCAAAACCAACTGATCTCCGGATAACAGCTCATCAATGGACACAGAGAAATATCTGGATATTTCCTTTAATGAATCTATGCTCGGATATCCTCTTCCGGATTCCCATTTTGAAATTGCAGTTCTTGAAACAAATAATGCCTCGGCTAGTTCTTCTTGTGTCAAACCTCGGCTCTTTCTTAATTCCTGAAGCTTTTCATGGAATTCCACCTCCTGCACTTCCTTTTTTATTTCACTTTTTTATTGTTAGCATAACTACTGCCTTATAAACAGTAAATAATCCGGCACTTAACAATACACCACCCACAATATCCGTAAACCAATGTACTCCGGAAATCAATCTGCCGATAACCATGAATGCAGAAAAAGCGATTGCTAGAATCGTTATGATTCTTTTCAATGTAGAACATGACATTCTTCGCTGGATCTGTTCAACCAAAGTCGGCAACACGCACAATACCAGTAGAGTCGTTGAAGAAGGATAAGAAGCCTCCATAATTCCATTGATTAAAATTGGTCTGTAATTGATTGGGATGATCTCAAAAATGAAGTATGCCAGTATCACTATAACATAATAAACTCCCAGGATAATGATATCGGGATCCACTTTGAAGAAACTTCTTCTCTTTATTAACTGAACCAGTCCAATACCTGCAAAAATCAGGCATACAACTAAAGGAATCAGACCCATCCAATCGGTAATCGTATAAATTGTCATATTAACATTTGTTAAACGATGAAACCAGCAATTGAATGTTGCAAATCCAATATTCGTTGCATTCTGCCCCAGTGGCTGCACGTCTACCATCTGGATCAAAGCTGTCCATATTGCAAACGCTATAATAAATATACCTCCTAAAAATAAAACTTGTTTTCCATTCTTTTTCATCATTATACGTCCTTTCTATATTGGTTTGTCTTTTCGACGATTTCACCTTATCAAAAAGCGTAAAATGACGTAAGAATCGCTCTTTCACATGTATGACACGATTCGTATCATCCCCACAAATGCGTGATTTTCTGTATATTTTCCTGAATACCTATTCCTACAAATTTCGATTTTATGACTTCTTCTTTTTTTGTGCAGGAAGTTCATCATACATAGCGACAAACAATCTTGTCAGGAAATCTTTGTTATCAACATTATTAACCAACAACATCTCTTTTGCTCCATCATAGGGCAACTCATAAATTGCATTAGGCATAAGTGAAACAGCAGATTTTACAGGTTTTACAAGCAACCTATCGTCATATATACCGCCAACAATTTTCTCACGATAATAGATGATATACTCGCCCATCATCGCACGGTATGAAATTCCCTCTAAATCGGATAACTGTTCCAATATAAAGGTTAAATATTCTTTACTTGAAGCCATATCTTTCTCCAATCTATTCTTATTTTTCTATTGGATAAACTTGAATTTTCAAATTAGTCTTTGCAAATAACCTTTGAACCTTCACCATCAATTACAATTCCCTGACGGTTGTTAATTGGGCATAGATTCAAATCCGAAAACTCAGTCATTATTTTCTCGGTAACTTTCTTAAATGGTGCTGTAAGATAATGCGGAAGAACATAGAAATCAATCAAATCAAGCCCTGCATCATCTTCTTGTGAGTAGTCCTCTGGCTTTTCATCCATTTGCTCGATATATTGGATGCTTGGAGCGCATATAATTGCGCCTGCCGACTCGCCGATCATCAATTTTCCATTTGCCAATTCCTTTTTCAGTAGCCCATCAGCTCCCGTTTTACGGAGCTGGTCCATAAGAAAGAAAGAATTTCCGCCGGTAAAATATATCACATCTGCTTCTTCAAAAACAGACTGTATCGTTGAATAAGCCTCCGTTGAAATATCAATTTCAGTTACGATTGCTCCCAACTTTTTGAATAATTTTCGAGCCGAGCCGACATAACCGGTGTAGCCTTCACGCAGTGAAGCTGTTGGAATAAATGAGACTTTCTTATTTTCAATTTCTTCCTTTATCAGACTTCCCACACTTGAAAAGTGCGAACATAAAAATAGTTTCATCAATATTCTCCTTTATAAATTCCGATTTTCTTAATTCTACAAACCGGAATTTTCTCAATTCTTCATCTCTGTTTTTTTCTTTTACAATTAATTAATAGACCAATCGTTGAAATAACAAAAATTAATGCTGATGTTAGAGAAAAAATACCATCAGTAACCACAAATATGATAAACGTGGCTAATGGAATATAATTAAGAATACTTTTCAAAATTTTCATGTCCAATCCTCCTTTTTAAAATCTCATTAATCTTATAAAATATTTTGTTCTAAAAATTCCGAGTTGTTAAAGTCCACAAGTCGAAATTTGTCACCTTCTACATATTGTATTTCCCAACACAATAATTATCACAACATCAGCTAAAATAATACCCAATGCAATATACACAAAAAATGCTGGTAAAATATTTTCAAACACTCCCATAATTAATAGAAGAATTGCTATAACAGACATTCCAATTCCCATTGTTCTGCATAGCTTTTTTTCATTATATTTTGCCTTTTCTTCTTTTGAAGCTGTATTATATCCGGAAATTAACCAACTTCCATGTCCAGAAATCAAAGCTATGGAAAGTACAGCAAATATTATAAATCCAACATATACTATCCAGTCTGGTCCAGTTGATAAGTCTGCCAGTTTCATTTGTATAACACCTCCCACCAAATACCGATTTCTTAGTTTTAAAAACTGGAATTTTCTTATGCTCCTGTTCTATTTTACAACCACAGTGTGAACAATATTCTTCACTATTTATAGGTACACCCCTTAATGATTTGCCACAGAATGGACATTGATTTTTGATTACAATTATGATTAACCTATTATCAATTTTTGCAAATATCATCCAATCTGCAATACATGAAATTAAAATAACTATTCCTAAAAATGCAGGTACTCCTGCAAATTGTTCTAAATAATTTGAATGAATTCAATATTATGCTTTTTTCTCCTTAAATGGCTTCAGAAAGATCACCCATCCAAAGATCAGCAGATTCATTACCAGTGCAACAGGAATATCTCCCCAGTGGATTTGCTGATTCTGAAGTACATCCGCAGAGTACGTTCCTGAAAAAACTACCACCATATTATTATTCAGAAAATGAATAATTATCGGAACCCAGATATTCTGGGTTTTCATATAAGTATATGCCATAAAAATCCCCAGTGAAATACAGGTAACAAACTGGCTTGCCAGAGCCGCCAGCCCCATATCCGGCGTAGTGTAATAGAAGAAGTCTATTGGCAGATGCCATACAGCCCACACACAGCCCAAAAGGATTACGCCGCCTTTTAGTCCAAATTTTTTCTGAAGAAGAGGCTGAAGATAATATCTCCATCCGTATTCTTCTCCAAAGAATGCCACTACTGACAGGAAAAAGTTTACCAAAACAGTAAAAAATATGATCCAGGTAGTAGGATTTGCCATTATTTTGCCAAATTCAGAAAGCTGGCCGCTCAGAGCACAGGCAATCACAAATCTGAGAAGATATAATCCAATAAACAACAGGATCATACGAATAGATATATTCCAATGTTCGCTGTTCAGTCCATAGGATCTGCGCTTTTCTTTACCGGATTGCAGAAGAAGAATCCAGAAAATAACGCTGCCACCTATTATAACGTACTCCATGATCGGTGTCCACTGAGAATATGGCATGCTCATCAGATCTCTATTTTGGGGAGCCAGAACAGAAGCCGCCGTGCAGACAACCAGCACCGCCGTGAGAGCTACAAAGAATATGTAAAAAGCCGTTGGAAGATTTTTATCTCCTTTTTTGGTAATTAAATAAGCCATCATCACACCTGCTGCTGGATACAGCATCTGCGCATTTGGAAAAGCGCTGAGATCAAGACCTTTTCCATAGCTATACCACATCAGAAGTCCCATTACATATGTGATTCCGTATGCTATAATCACATAGATCAATAGCTGTTTTTTCTCTGTTTGCATAAATTTCATAATTTCCTCCTTGCAACTTCAAAGTTATTTACTTCTCTTCATACTTTTTAACGATAACTAAACTATAAGCAGCCATAATTACAATTGTTTCCACCATCACACCAATAACCGACAACAGAACGTACGGTGTATTTTGACCATCTAACAGCGGAATTCCTAATATAACAAAAATGATTCCATAGATTATAAACAATAGTCCGCTCGCACGATTGTAACCTTTAACATCTTTTACTTTTATTGTTTCGGTATTAGCCCAGAATCCAACGGGATTCTTAGAAAACATATCTTTTATTCCTAATCCAATTATAAACACTCCCAAAAGTGACCATATAACAAACCCAATCATATTGTTTCTCCTTACAAACCTCATTAAAACCATAATGAGACACATTCTTGTATTTCCCAAAATCGAGATTTACTAATTCTACAGTCGAGTAGACTCACACCTCACAATGTAAGTCCCTCACAGAACCGTACGTGCGGCTTTCCCGCATACGGCTCTTCATAACAATATTTACAGTATCAAAACAAGCTGACATATATCTTTGGCAATGCCAATGGATAGTATTTCAGCATTTCAATGAATCCTTCTCTTGTGTAGCTCTTTCTATCACTTCGTCTATTCAGCACCTTAAACAGAAGTTCTCTGACTTGCTGTTTGTAGTTTGAAATCATTCTGCCGTTAAAGCTGATGCCATAGTACTTATAGTGACCGACTAACTTCAGATTAAGCATTCCCATTAGTTTCTTCAACGATTGGTCTCTATTCGCATATAGCCATACTTTAATGTCTCGGATTTTCTGTCTGAATTTCTTAGAGCTTGTCTTTGGCGTTATGTACGGCATGCCTTTGCGTGAACGTCCACAGTAGAATGTGAATCCCAAGAAATCAAATGTCTCTAATCTGGTAGACTCACCGCTCTTTTGCTTCGCCCTCGCAATGTAAGCACCGCTTTGCAATAGACGGCTTTTACTTTCCTCTAACTGCAAACCGAACTTTTCCATCCGTTCTTTTAGAAGCTTATAGTAGTTTTCAGCTTCCCATTTATATTGGAATCCCGCAACGAAGTCATCTGCATAAACAATCAAGAAATTATCTCCCTTGCATTCCTTGGTAATAATAAACTTATACCAAAGTGTTAATACATTGTGCATGTATATATTTGCAAGGATTGGACTTATTATATTTCCCTGCGCCGAACCTTCTTCATTCATCATCTGTTTTCCTCCATCCAGCACTCCTACCTTAAGGTACTTCTTGACAAGACCTATAATGTTAGGGTCTTTGATATAGAGATTGAGGAACTTGATAATCCATTCATGTTTCATATGGTCAAAGAAGCCTTTTATATCAGCATCCACGATATAACAGATTTTAGTGTTGTTTAATCTCTTGTATAGTTCTTTTATTGCATCATGACATCCTCGATTAGGTCTGAAGCCATACATGCAGTTCAGAAATCTCGGTTCATAAATAGCTTCCAATATCTTCTTTAGTGCTAACTGAACTATTTTGTCCTCATAGCACGCAATTCCTAATGGTCGAAGTTTTCCATTGCTTTTGGGAATATATACCCTTATTGATGGCTGTGGCTTGTAGGATTTTCTTTTCAATCTTTCCACCAGGTCATCTATGTTTTGTTCCAGATTCCTCTCGTACTCTTTCTTAGTAATTTCATCAATACCAACCGCTTTGCTACCATCTAATTCTTTGTGGCATTGCAAAAGCATTTCTTTATTGATTAAATGATACAACGACGTGAACTCTGGTCTTGGCGAATGCGCCGATATTTCTGCTATTCTTTCTAATTTCGTTTCCATCAATACCTCCGTCCCTGAGTACGGTTGATGTGTCCTCAGAAAGACCATTATTATGTAGCTCCCTTCCCTCCATTGGCATTGCCCAACTTCTTCGGTACTATGGAGCTATCCGACTGCCTACTATTCCTTTGACATTCTCCTGTTTTGCAGTTGTTTGTCATACTTGCGTTGGCAAGAAACAATAGGCTCTCCCCAGTTGACTGAGTAGTCACAATGTGAAACATAAAGTGCTCTTTGACCCCGTAGAAGCAAACCAACTCTTACCATGACAATTTGGTTTGTGTTGCTTTCCGCTGGAATTAAAGCGTCAGCCTTCTAAATGTCAAAATTTCGAGGCTCAATCACACTCTCTATTTCCTTGCTGTCTACGCTTAGCGACTTCCATTACTGACAGCCACCCAAGACTCGCTACTGGCGGTTGGTTAGACCTTACCAGACAGGCATTCCACCTGTTAGACTACTCGCCCTTGTCTGGGCGCACAATTCCGATTTGCCTTTATCCTGTATATGCATCTTCGGCAGTATTCTTAAAATTCTGCTTCTCAAGCCACTGCTTTTCTTCCTCATTCTCCGGAATGTCAATTCTCTCTATCTTAAATATCACAGGTCTTGTACCATCATTGCAACAGGTAATCATCATTCTCTCATCATTCGTCCACCCATGCATGATGGAACCACCCTGCAATGCGGTATAAACATATCTGCTGACAGCATCCCATGCTTCGCCACAGAACTTTCCGTTCATCAGATGATAAAAATTATCCTGCTGCGGTGTCCTT
>NZ_JBBKBP010000039.1:0-16629 GCF_037890165.1 Blautia sp. HCN-1074 | reverse complement strand
GAGAGTTATTATTCTGTACAGGGAACTACCCGTTCTTCTTCACATTTATTTCTTTTTATGGAAGAAAGCGATTCAATAAAACTTATTTCTTATGAGATACCGGAAGGATATGATAAAAAGAATTTTACTTACAAAACCTTCAAAGGTGCTGACTATGATCAGCTAAAGTGTTCTGCAAAATTTAATCCTGCATTTTTCAGAAAATCAGGTGATACATGGGAAGGCGGAAGTGTAAGTATGTTTTCTCCCGTATTGAAATTTTCTCTTCATGAAAAGTTCACTGAAAATCAATTGGAAGTGTCAGAGTCCATGGAAGTAAATGGGAAAAGAACATTTGGTTATGATGAGCCGATTATTTACAAACGAATAAAATAGAACATTGACAGGGGGATGATCTGTTAAAAAGATTAATTAGCTGATAAAGCCGATTTGGGCATGTGTATAAAATCAGCATATGACAGATCGGACAGAGCAGCGCTGAAAGATATCAGTCAGAATGTTATTCCTGGAATCATCTGTAATCTGACAGATATGAAATCATCAAGAGAAAAAATCTGGATGAACGATGCAAAGCCATTTGGTTATGAGATCCTGGATATAAAAATCGGTGGCGTGATTACAAGGCTTAAAAGTACAGGATACCGGATTGACAATTATCTGAATGGAAATGTGCTTCGTCTGGAAGAACTGGAAGAGGAAAGACTTCCCTACTTTACCAAAGGAATGGACAAGCGGGAGAATTTATGGAATCGCATCATCAGTGGATGTGATTTGAATGACACGATCTGATAAAGGTAAATGAAAGGAATCAGGCTACGTATGAAAATTCTGGTGTTCTTAATAATTTTTGTATTTGCATTGTCTCTCTTTCGGATGATTCTGGAATGGAGTAAAAATAATAATAAATGTTCTCACCAGCGTTATAAACGATTAGAAAATAACGATTTATACAGGAAATCAAAACTATTCTCACAGAATGGTCCTGGTTTCCTTTTTTGCTGTTACAAATCAGTTACAACTGCAATACAGAATTTAATGTATAATTAACCTGTGAAAAGATATTTATAAAAACATGTGAGGTAATAATTATGAAGGCAAGAATTCTTGTGATAGAAGACGAAATGTCAATCAATGACCTGCTATGTATGAATCTGGAGATTGCAGGGTATGAAACAGTAGGATATCTGGATGGAAATGAGGCATATGAAGCAATTATTCAAGATCATGCGTTTCAGTGTGCACTTGTAGATATCATGCTTCCCGGAAGAGACGGCTATAGCCTGTTACCGAAATTGAAGCAATATGAAATTCCTGTAATATTTCTTACTGCAAAGGGAGATATCGCGAGCAAGATAAAGGGATTAAAAGACGGTGCGGAAGATTATATTGTAAAACCATTTGAAATGCTGGAAGTGATGGTTCGTCTTGAAAAAGTACTGGAACGTAATGGCACTGTACAAGAACAGATTCAAATTGGTGATGTCATCATTGATACTGCTAGTCGTACTGTTACAAAAATGGGCATGGAAATCTATTTAAAGCCAATGGAATATAACTGCCTCATGGTGTTCGCCAAAAACCCGAATAAAGCACTGACCAGGAATCAGATTCTGCAGGAACTGTGGAATGAAGAGTTCTGCGGAGAAACAAGAACTGTGGATGCACATGTGGGTCGTATCAGGAAAAAGCTTGGCTGGCAGGATAAGATTAAAACAATTCCCAGAATCGGTTACAGACTTGAGGTGGATTTATGAAACTCTTAATAAAGATTTTTTCTCAGACTACATGTATCATTCTGTTGGTATCGTCAGGGATCTTTCTTTATACCACTTATTGTTGGAAAAATCAGAGTATACAGAATATCGACAGTTATGAAAGCAGTATATTTAGAACAAACATCTCACAGTTTGAAAATAAAACAAGCCGTTCCGACGTTCAGAAACAGAATACCGACAACGAAATGCGACCACAAATAGTTACTTATGCTTTTCGGCAGGTTTTTCATGACAGTGCTGTTTTATATCTTGATGGAAAAATGACCTATAATGGAACTGTTTATGAATTCGATGTAGAAAGGTTAAGGGAATTATGTGAAAGTAAGGCAAACTTGATGAATCATGGCAGCAACAGTGAAGGTCATGACCCTATGATCAGTCAGATAAATGGAAGGACACTTTTGCTATTTTACTATGGCAATGCAAATATGGGATATCAGATTGTTACTTATAAAGATGTAACAGATGTAATAGAAAAAAGTCATCTGCTGTTTTTTCAGACTGGTGGATTTACTTTATCTTTGATCGTGGTGATGGGAATTGTCCTTTATTTGAGCCTTCGAAAAATCACAGCGCCGCTTATAAGCCTAAGAGAAGCCACGCTTCTTGTTTCTGAAGGTATTTATGATTTTAAAGTACCGTCAGAGGGAAATACAGAACTTGCACAGGTAGGTGCAACCTTTAATTTTATGACAGGTAAAATAAAAGAACAAATTGAAAGTCTTTCTAACATAAACCGGACACAAAAACAGCTTATTGGAAGTCTGGCTCATGAACTGAAGACCCCAATGACTGCAATCATAGGATATGCAGACACATTGCTTACTGTGCGCCTGACCCCGGAAAGGCAGGAGAAGGCTCTTATTTATATTGAAAATGAATGTCGCAGGCTGTCAAGACTTTCTATGAAAATGCTGGAATTAACCGGACTCTATGAAGCTTCGGAAGACTCATTCAATCCAGTGGAAATACAGGTGGATAATTTCCTGAAAGAAGTAAAAGAACTTATTGATTGCAGGCTTCAAGAAAAAAACATCTCTCTTGATGTATTTTGTGAACCAAAAGAATTGGTAAAGAAGTTTGATCAGGACTTAATGATAAGTGTAGTGACAAATCTAATTGATAATGCAGTCAAAGCTTCCAGGAAAGAATCTAAAATTGTGCTTGAGGCAACCCCAGACCATCTGATGGTTCAGGATTTTGGAAAGGGAATACCGAAAGAGGATCTGGAAATGGTGACGGAACCATTTTATATGGTAGACAAATCTCGTTCCAGGGCAAAAGGAAGTGTAGGGCTCGGTCTTTCTTTATGTCATAAAATTATAGAACTGCACGATTTCCAACTGAAGATTGAAAGCAATCAGGGAAAAGGAACTACCGTCTCTGTTTTCTGGTGATTACACTAACGTTTACATATCAGTTACAAATCGCGAAAGATTTGGTGTAATGCTCGATGGTATACTTATAACAACCTTAGAAAGGAGATATTACCAGAAATGAGAAAAAACATAAAAAAGTTTGCAGGAATAGTGCTTTGTATTGGAATGTTTACAGGATGCGCACAGACCCCGGATTCTTCTTTGGTAAAGCCGAAGGGGAGCAAAGCTGTAGATGCTTATACGGAAGCGGATGATGTTAGCGGTTCTAAAGGAGAAGCATCTGAAAGCAAGAACGATGACGGTTCAGAGTCAAAGACAACCATCAGGAATCTCATCGATGCTCCTCAAAATTATAAAAGCCATGTGGAAGATGACAGTGCCAAACTCGTGGTAAATACAGATGCAAGTGTAGAAATTCCGGAAGTGGAAAAGATATCTGCTATTTCTGTCACCGCGGCAGAAGTTACCCAGGAGCTTCTAGACCGTATTACAAACGCATTCTTCTCAGAGGCAAAACTTTATACCATGGATAGTTATTATGTGAAGACAAAGGATGAAATTAAAAAAACTCTGGATGAACTAAAAGAAGACGTTGCAAACGGAAACCTGGATCCGTATAACTATGGAACAGATGATGATGGGAATTATGTCTATGATATCTATGAAGATATTGAGACATGGGAACAGGAATACGAAACTGCTCCGGAAAAGAAAACCCTGACAGAGGCAAAACCTGTTGCCGGAAATTTTTTCGATTGTATTGCACAAATGCCAGACGATTCACAATTCTATTATAAAATATCTTCCGATGGCTCCGATACCTTGTCAGTCAAGATCAAGAAAGCAGCAAACAAGGGCGGGGAAAAAATACCGGAGGATGCAATGTGGTGTGATTACGGATATTCTGAAGAGGAAGAAAAACCCACAGAAGAATCTATCGGGCTGTCCCTGGATGAAGCAAAAAAACTTGTAAAGGAAAAAGTTGAAAAAATGGGCATCACAGATTTACAGTTTTCTAACTGGAATTACGCGGTGTGCAAAAGTTTTGAAGGCGATAATAGTTCAGGTAATTTTGGAAATGGATATAGAATTGATTATGCACGTACCATAAATGGTGTGCCGGTAACTCAGACAGTTGCAGACGGTGGGGCATTGGAAGATATGGACAGCACAATGGAAACATGGTCTTATGAAAGTCTCTGTTTCTATGTCGATAAAGATGGCATAGAAAGCATGACTTATTCAAATCCCTACACAATTGGTAAAATAAAGACAGAGAATTTAAATCTTCTTTCATTCAGCGAGGTTATGAAAATTTATGAAAAAATGATGGTGGTAACAAACGCTGATAATATGCAATATGAAAATTCCAGAGTCTATAATATTGATCGGATCGTTCTTGGCTATGCCAGAATATATGAGCCGTCTACTGACGCACACACAGGTATTTTGATCCCCGTCTGGGATTTTTTCGGCAGCATGACTTCAGAAAGTGAATATAACGGAGAAACAGAATCAAATACCAGTAAAGATCCAAATGAAAGTTTCCTCACCATTAATGCCGTGGATGGCAGTATCATAGACCGGAATCTGGGTTACTGACATGAGACAGGTATTTGGAATTGTAAGGTACAATTTCTTCGGATTTTTACGCAATCCCAAAGTTATTTTTATATTTCTGTTAGAATTTGTACTTAGTTTCCTGCTTACAGGCAGAATCATGGTTGTAATGGAGACCTACGATACACCGGTACAGGCCATTGAACCATTTATCTGGACATTTGGGGATGGGATAGCAGTACTGTCCAGTTCGCTGCTCTTGCTTCTTATGTTTTCTGACCTGCCGAAGATGACACCTATTACTCCATACCAGCTGACCCGGACAACCAAGAGGAAATGGCTTTTAGGTCAATTCATTTATGTTATTCTTGTAACTGTTTTATATACGGTTTTGATGCTGCTGTTTACGGCCGTGCTGTGTATGAAAAAGAGTTATCCAGGTAACCTGTGGAGCGAAACTGCGGCCATGCTTGGTTATTCAGAATTAGGAAAAAACCTGCAGGTCCCTTCTACAGTAAGAGTCATGGAAAATATTTCACCTTATGGCTGTATGCTGCAGGTTTTCTTCCTTCTGTTTTGTTATTCGCTGACCTTAAGCTTTGTAATCCTTGTAGGAAATCTCTATAAAGGGAAGACTAAGGGTATGATTTTTGGCCTTCTTTACAGTGTATTTGGTTTTTTATTGGACCCGAAAGTACTGGCTGCAATTTTACATAAAGAAAAATACGAAATGTATCAGGTAAATGTATTAATCTGCTGGATCAGTCCTCTGAACCAGGCAGTATACGGAAAACATAACTTAGGTTATGACCCATTGCTTCCGAAAATCACGCATTCCTACATGTTTTTTCTGGGTATTTTAGTTCTTCTTGCAGTTTTTGCAATTAACCGGATGAAAAAATATACCTTTGAATTTCTTGGAGAAAAGACATGATCGGAAGGGGGAATACCTGTGTGGGGTGAAACAAAACGTATGTTATTTAATAAGAATTTTCTGGCAGCATGGCTGATAGCCTGCATTTCCATCGCCATTGGCCAGACTTATCCCAGCTTAAAAAAAGCACTGGCATGTGGTACTTTTATCAGTATACTGGAAGGTTCCTTAAAAAGTCAGGCAGTATCTTTTGCCATTCCGGTAGCGGCCGTATTGCCATGGAGTGATTCCATTCTGCAAGAATATAAAAGTGGATTTTTAAAGGAGATACTTCCCAGAACGACCCGCAGACAGTATGTCGAAGGTAAAGTCTTTTCTATTATGATGTCTGGTTTTATGGTCTGGACATTAGCTATACTAACGGTACTTTTTATCAATTTTATTGTGTTCTATCCGCTGGAGATACAGGGTGCTATTCAGAAAGAAGCACTTCTGGACTTGCTCATGAAGGCATTCCGGACAGGACTTATCGGAAGTATCATAAGTACTTTCGGTGGAAGCTGCGGGATTTTATGGGATTCTGCTTACATGGTATATGGAATCCCTTTTGTAAGCTTTTATTTCGGAATTATTCTTCATGACCGCTATTTTAAAAATCAGATATGGTTTTATCCAGTAGAATGGATACTGGCTGATAAAAATTGGGGACCGGACAAAATAGGAGTTTGGCTATTTCTACTGTTGTTTTTATTAGTAATGCTGGGAATTCTGGGAGGTGTTTTATATGGAAGATTGGAAGAAATCTGAAGGGACATTTAATCTGGCCTGTGATCCGCAAAGAGCAAGTGGAATGATGCAGAACACCTGCGTAAAAATAGAACACGTGACCAAACGTTTCGGTGAAGACATCGTGTTACAGGAAGTAAATCTTTCCCTGAAAACAGGGAACGTCTATGGGATTGTTGGAAATAACGGTTCCGGAAAGACCGTTCTTATGAAATGCATCTGTGGGTTTCTTCCTGTAACTACGGGTACTATTTTTGTATTTGGAAAAAAAATAGGCCATGATGTGGATTTTCCTGAAAGTCTTGGAGTTATTATCGAGACTCCCGGTTTTCTTACACAATATACGGGCTTTAAAAATCTGGAGATCCTGGCAGACATGAATGGCCGGATTTCGAAGGCCGATATCCGCATAGTCTTAAAAAGGGTAGGATTGGATCCGGACATGAAGAAACCAGTCGGAAAATATTCCCTTGGAATGCGTCAACGCCTTGGTATTGCACAGGCCATTATGGAAGATCCTCTGTTTTTGATTCTGGATGAGCCATTTAATGGACTGGATAAACATGGCGTGGAAGAGATAAGAGAACTATTGTTGGATTTAAAAGCAGCAGGAAAAACCATTTTGCTGGCAAGCCATAATGAAGAGGATATCAGAATCTTATGTGACCACGTATATGAAATGGATGGAGGAGTTTTAAGAGAAAGGACTGCCCGATAATGAGAAATTTATTTGTAAAAACGGCATTAGTATTGTGTACGACAATAATATTTCTTCCGGCTACCGTTTTTGCCACAGAGACTCAAAACACGGAGATTACATCTCCTGAAGAAGGATTTAAGGATCCAGATCCGTCAGTATCTTATGAGAATGACAACTCGTTAACCCTTGATGAAAAAGAGGATGAATCTACGAGTACCGAACCTCCGGCAGAGGATGAAAAGACTCCTGATAAAGCTGATACCGATAAAGAAAATCCGGATCCGGATATTTTTACATCAGGAGATGACTTTGGTGATGGTTCTAAATCGAATCCTTTTCATGTTGTAATAGACAGTGATAATCCGGAGGACGGTGACGCCCCGCAGATAACAGATCCGGTTATAGACAACGGAGGGTATTCGGGCGGTGGGGGAGGAGGTAATTCAACATCAGACTCATCAAGTGAAAAAATATTACATAAACCGCAGGTATTATTAGAAGACAGCAATCTTTCAGGTGGACGATTGGAGGCTGGTTCTACAACAGAAATGTCGCTGACATTTCGAAATAAAAGCTGCAGTCAAAATGTATTTGGTTTAAAAATTTCCCTTTCTACAGAGAACAAAGGAATCGAATTTGAGAAAAACTCTTTTTATGTACAAGTCCTGGCTCCTGGTGAAGCAATTACTTTGGAACAGATGATTACTATAACAGAAAACTGTGATCCTGGCCAGGCTGTCATTACTTTTTCTCTGGATTATGAAGATTCGAAAGCAACGGCAACTACCGGTACAGAATTACTGTCTTTTCAGATCATCCAACCGGTTCGTGTTAAGCTGGAAGCTTCAGATATTCCATCTGTTTTATACACTATGGATACAGTAGAGATCCCGGTAAAAGCAATGAATCTAGGAAGAGACAAAATATATAATGCAAGTGTCAGCTTAAAGGCTGATGAATTAAGCTCAAACGATACTGCATTCTTAGGGACCATAGAGGCCGGAGATTTATCCCAGGGAAGTCTTCGCATATATGTAAAAGGAAAAACAGGAAAATGTGCAGGTCAATTAATTCTTACGTATGAGGATGCAGATGGCAAATCATATGAGGAAGAAATAAAATTTGATTCTGAAATCAAAGAAACCCAGATAAAGTCTTTAAAGGTTGAAGATGACCAGGAGAAAACCAATAACTGGTGGTATTCCATAGCTGCAGTTGTTGCAGTACTGCTTATTTCCATAATCCTGATTCTGGTCAGAAAGCTTCATAAGAAAAATATCCTTCTTGAAGAAGCGAGAAAGGCGGCTTCTCATTGAAAAGAAAAAAAATAGACAGCTTTACCTTATTTGTCATACTTCTGCTGACATTGACACTTACATTATCAGGAATGCTGCTGGCAGGCATGAAAGAAGAAAAACGGCAATTTACTGTGCTGCTCCCACTTGGAGATCTGGCTTATGATGAAGATTTTTTGCAGAAAGCGAAGAAGATAAAAGGTATAAAAGAAATCTGGCCAGTCATAGAAGTCCCGGTTGTCATCAAAATTGAAGATTATACGGAAACAACGACTTTTTCAGGAATTGATATGAATGCGTTTGGAAAAAATCCAACTCAGAATGAACTGGGGAAGATGCCGTTGTTATTGCTGGGAAATGGTTCCCTACGGGATATGAAAGACTATAATAATCATGCCATTTCAAAAAAACAACAGGAAAAATTTTTAGAGATGGGTGAAAACCTGAATATTTTTTATTCCTTGGGTGAAAAAGAGAAGGAAACTTCCAAAGCCACGGATGATCTTACCACTTCATCCGGCAATTCCGCAAGAGAACCGCAGACCTCATATATGCCCTGTAAAGCCGCTGTAGTAATAGAAGGCAACGAAATCTACATACCCATCTACCAGGCACAGGATCTCTGCAGAGAAATAGGAGAGCCTTCTGAAATCAGTAAAGTATATCTAAAAATAAATGGAAAAAATAACCTGGAGAACGCAAAGAAAATACTTTCAGGAATTTAGCATAATATATAGCAAGAATTCTCCTTCCTATGCAATGAACAGAGATTTCGCTTTTAAGCTATAAATGAGCAAGTTCGTGATTTTGAATAAAAAAGACACCTTAAATCGTTTGTGTTGTACAATGAAAGTAAACAAACATTGCAACATTTACGAAAGAAGGTGTCCATCGCAAATACTATACGTCATTCTACATTCACACCAGTTTAAGAAATTAAATTTATGCAGATCTTTTTTGAACAGAGTGATCGGTTATCTCATGAGTATCCTGATCAGTATCTTTATCTCAGGTTACCATGGAAAGACTACCGACTTTGCATAAAACAGTTCCTGCCATAGAACTACCATCGCACATTTCCTCAATTCCGGGAAATTATGCATATCTTGGAGTTCAGCAGTCGGACTATATAGATTTGTTTTCAAGTGATTCCGTTTCTCTTGATAAAGACAAATACATTTCAGAAATAAAAAAAGATATGAATGAACTCGGATATGACACAGAAAATCTCTCTTTCCAGGCGATTCCGTTAAGTGTAGATGCAATGAAAAAACTAAGGGATCAGGAATTAAATAATGGTTTATTAGAAAAAGGAAAAACGAACGAACCAACGTCAGAAGATGAAGCTTATTTTATCTATGCCTATCAGGAAAATACCGGGATTCCAGTATTCCATGAATTGATGAGCGTAGCAAAGCAAATGTCAGATGATTCTCCAGATAATGCACCTGTACAGGCCATTTATTCTGCTCGTGGACTGGAGAGTTTAACGATAGATTATATCTACAACTTTAAAAATGAACAGAATACGGTAACTCTGAAACCTTTTGATGAGATTGCATCAGTAGTAGAGGAAAAATATGACAACATATTAAACGATGTAAATTATGAGGTTACACGAGCAAAATTATATGAACGTGTTTACACTGGTGAAGATCAGAAGTATGCAGAAGAACCGATATGGTATTTTGAAGTGATGGAAAATGGCAGCAACAAAACAGTAATGCTGGTCAATGCAGAAACAGGCAAAGAAATTAATTTGCCATCATAAAGGAGAGTTGGTATGGATGGTTCAACAATTCCCTACTATGTAGTGGAAGAAAGAAAAAAACTGAACAGGTGTATAGAAGAAGCACCGAATGATTATGAAAAGGAAATATACCGGGCAATCCGCAATATGCCGGTTCCATATGAAAAATTAAATGAAATCTTAGAAAACAGCAGAGATATTATCACATCCAAACAAAACAGAAAAGCGAAAAACAGAAAATTCTTTGCCACTGGGATACCAATTATTTTTATGATTCTGGTGGTCGCTATATATACTCTTCTGAATAAACAAGGGGATGATTGAATGGAAAAGGAAAGATACCTAAAAACAGATTTCAGGCGATTGCTAAAAAATATCCTCTGTATCTGGCGATAGCCGGTGTAGCAGTCTCTTTCATTTTTTCTCTGGAAAATTATGCTTTTGAAAAAGGCATGGTAAATTTTAATGTTATGGACACTTATATATATGCGGTTGAAATGTCCGGGAAGATGATTGCATATGCGTTTTGTGCTTCTGCTTTTGCTGCTGTATTCTGTGAAGATCTTGAAAATAAATATCTACGGTACAGTATTGGACGGGGAAATTTAAAAAAATATGTGCTTTCAAAAGTAATCGTGATCTATGTATCCTCCATAATAACAATGATTTTAGGAACACTTTTATTTATCATGTATTTACGGCTACAGCTTCCCTGGACATCTGATCTGGCAACGTCAAGTATATCGGGCATGTATCAGCAATCCGGGTTGGACGGCAGAAATGGGGATTGGGGCAGATAGGGGGGATTTTTTTTCGTTCACTGATAATGGTGCTGATAACGATTGCCTGTACAATCCTTGTGTTACTGCCAAAAGTAGAATGGAGCAATGAATGGGGAAAGCTGCTGAGAACTGCGGCAACTACAAATGCTCTTTCAGAATACCAGAGCAGTGTGCTCATTTATTATGATATCTTTTCAGAATATACGCCCATTGAACTTATCTTGCTTGAAATCCTGCTCTGTACTCTGATCTGCACATTTGTTGGTGTTTTGATGTTTTTGTTTAGCTTATACATTAACAAGATTATTGCGGTTGCCGGAGGGCTTGCGCTGGCGATTGCCTTGTTTCCGGTGTTAAATATGCATCCGTTAATCTGTTACAAACTGGCCCGTTTTGTCCCCACCGTATGGGCAGAGTTAGCAAGAATCGCAACAGTAGATCATACCTATTACTGGTTACCGTCCCTGTCATATATGGTAGTCTTCCTGTTAGTCGGGATAACTATAATGACTGGTCTTATCATGCATAAGATCAGATATATGCAGTTCAACTGGGAAAACGAGGATATATAGGAGGAATAACTGCTGTGAATGAAAAAAAGTATATCATAGAGGTATCACATGTCAATAAGAATTTTAAGAACAATAAAGTCTTAAAGGATGTCACGCTCAGATGTGAAAGTGGTCGGATATATGGGCTGGTCGGACATAATGGATCCGGGAAGACAGTTTTATTTAAGACGATCTGTGGCTTTCTGTCCTGTGATGAAGGAACGGTTTCTGTAAATGGAAAAGTAATGGGAAAAGATAAGGACATGCTTACAGAAGCAGGTATCATTATCGAAGATCCTGGGTTCTTACGAAACTGGAGTGCTTACCATAACCTTGAATTTCTGTACACGATACGAAATAGACCAGATAAATCATATCTGCATTCAGTGTTAAACACAGTTGGACTTGATTCGAAATTGAAACGCCCGGTTGGAAAATTCTCGCTTGGTATGCGGCAGAGGCTGGCACTTGCCCAGGCTATTATGGAAGATCCGCCAATCCTGATCTTGGATGAGCCAATGAATGGCCTTGATAAAAATGGTGTAGCAGAAATCCGGGAGCTTTTGCTGAAGATGAAGAATGAAAATAGGCTGATTATACTGGCAAGTCATAATCGGGAGGATATAGAGATTCTATGTGATGAAGTATATGAGATGGAAGATGGAATACTTCGGAAAATAGTCAAAGAGTAAGAAAAATATTTCGTATACGATAATGTATGTTCCATACTTTATCTATAAGAGAGAACAAAAATAAAGTACAATACAGCAGACAAATGCAACCAGTTCTCATTTTGCCAGAGTGTTTTGGCAGAAAAAGGCTGGATGAGTAATGCCACATAACAATCGCCTCGACTACGAATCTGAAAAATAGCAAGATTACATGTCCCCTATAGTTTTACCTCATACTTTCAAGATACAGAAGATAGGTATTTTTAAATTCGGAATATTTTTATCGTATGTATGATCACCTTTCTTACCTGAGCTTCAATGGCAATAATATGGAACAGTATATATTCCATCATGAGTTTCTATCGGAATCTTTTGAGTCATAGTGTTGTAATAAGCTAATGCGTCCTGAAAATTTCTGAGGAAGCGTTTTTTATCCAAAGGCTTTGAAAGATAGCGGAATACGTGAAAATGCATTGCTTCATGCAGATACTCAGAATAAAAAGCGCAAATTGAGATATGATAGTGAACTCATGCACAGGTAAAGTAATAGACTGGATGGTTAACTGTAATGTGATCGGCTCTTGCCTGTTACTGTTCCTGTGCACTTTTATATGTACAAGGCTTAAATATAGCTGGTTGCTGCTTTTGATTGCAGCTATTGGAATAATAAGTTTGATACGGTTCAGCCGATCGATACACTAAAAAAGAACCGTGTATTCCGGGAGGGGACCATTGGTGGATATGTGGTGGCCGGAATTGATGAGGTGGAACTGTTCAGCAGCACAAAAAAATCCTGTCCGGACTGCCTTACCCGGAAAAACCGTGCAGGTGAAATGGAATATTTCCACCGGAGTGTGGTCTGCATGACTGTTGGAAAAGCAACCGCATGTGATCCTGGGGCAGGAAATGCTGAAGTCGAGGGACGGAGCGGAAAAGGATGAAGGGGAACTGACCGGAGGAAAACGCCTGATATTTTTTATAAAAATGCACAAGCCAAAAAACTAAGTTACTGTTCAAGGGTTAGCTGGACTTGAGAAAACCGATGGTGTAGACTGATAACAGTCAAAGCCATCGGTTTTCTTTATCCAAATATTCTGGACACTCTGTCATATATATTGGCCGGATCTTCAAGGCGCATCAAAACAAGCATGCTCATGCATTGGCAGAGATAATCGATGTTTTCGAAACTTCTGAATGTCACGGCCTGCGCCTGTTTCCGCTTATAATTCCTTAGAAGCCTTTCGGCTTCATTATTCGTGGCAGGTACCCGGATATCATGCAGGAACAACAGATGGTTGTGCATGTATTTCTCCATTCTCAGGAATAAATTGTACCCGTCTTTGTAATAATCATTTGCCGGAATGTTTTCATATTCTTTCCGGGCAGTTTCCAGTATCTCACGGTATCGTTTTTCGAATCCGGAGACTATTTCCGGATCTGGTCCGTGTGGCTGCCGGCATCCATTTCGGAAGTGGACCATTTCCTGCACCAGTGCATGCATTTTTTTATTCCAGGTACGGTCTGGTTCGTTCTCTATGCTGGCTTTCAGATACCGCAGTACATGGGCAAGGCATTCCTGATGATTTGCTCCATAATTATAAAAGGTAATATCATGGTCATGGACAAGGATCCCCTGATAGTCTTCTGTAACCGTACCCTTTACTCCTTCGTGTCCCTTTTTCTCGCGGGCAAAGTACAGGGCTTTTCCGTCCGGTGTTGCATAGACATATACCTGGCAGCTCTTTCCGTTTTCCCTGGCATTTGTACAATCTGTATGCATAACAGGGGAAAGCAGCATATCTGCATAGGCAGACCTGCGTTCAGGCTCAGTTTTTAAAGCAAACTCCGGTTTAGTCTGCTTATCATGCCTTTGGAAATATTCAGTTTTCCACCCGTCAGGTCGGACAGAAATGCCCTGCTCTTATCAATGGATGTACAGCAGTCATTGTTCAGAAGGAACAGAAATGCCCGTATGCTGCCATCATAATTCACATCATCGATAACTCCGTCTGGAAATGCTGCATGTGCACGTTCTCCCGTATGACTGTTATAATAAACATCTGCATGATATTCCGTTACATTCAGGACCATACGGATACTTACCATCTGCTTTACGATGGTCCTGGCAGTCTTTTTAAAAGCACAGTCTTCGAGCACTTCTTCAGGTGGAGGAAGAAGAATAACTGGCTGTGTAGGCTCCTGTCTTTTCCGGCAGTGCCCTTTGTGGCCGGGCTGCCCGCCTGGTCTTCTGCCTGTTTTTTCCCTGTTGTTTGTGATCTTTTTACGTCGTACTGCTTTTGAAGAAGGAATAGAAGAGTTTTCATAATCACGGTTGATCTGTGCCCGTAGTTTCAGATTCTTTCCCTGTTCTTCTTCCAGTCTGGATGCCGTTTCATAAAACTGATGTCTGAAAACGGCTGCTTTATCCAGTGCATCATCTCTTTGCTTTTCTGCATTCAGTGCACGGATCTCCATTTTTCGGAGTTCCTGCGCGGACCTTTTTTGTGCCTTTTCAAACTCCCGGAGCATATCCTCCAGTACCTGAAACCAGTAATTGCGCACACGGATCGTTTCTTTGTGCGCATCTGCAAGTTCTTTTTTCAGCTTCTCAATCTTATGTTCATAAACGTTGTACTCTTTCTGATGAAGTTCTTCTAACTGGATATATCTTTCACCAGATTCCAGTTCTTTGTTTCTGCGTTGTGCAGCTTTCAGCCGACACATGAGAGTGATATGATCATAAGTATCAGGCATACGTTTTCCTCCGGTACAGTCCTGCTAAACACTGCTGACGATATCTGTGATCTTTGAGATATGATCCTCGAGATATTCGATCAGCTCTTTCTGTTTCTGGATGAATTCCTCCTGGATCTCGATCTGCCTGAGATAGCCGTCAAGAAGTTCATCACGTTTTTTTAGTTCCTGTATAAAATCAATCTCCATAAAAACAACCTCTCTTTCTTGAAAAAAGTATAGCAGAAATGCAGGAAAAAAGCGAATTTCCGGAAATGACCCATTGGGCAATCTGACTGTGGATAAATCTCCATTATAAGATTGGAAATGAGTAGATATAAGGCCTCTGTCTGAAAGAATGGATAGGATTCGGTGTATAACTTTTGTGAAAAAGAACAGCAGAAAAAACTATAAATACAGTTTTTTCTGCTGAAGATAATTATCCACAAAATAGAGAAAATAATTTCGTCACTTTTTACAATGACTTATACATACCTTTGAACAGTAACAAACTAAAAGCGAAATCTCTGATGAGAATGGAAACAGCTATACAGAAATAGACTGATATGATATAATAAAATCGTTCCTACATTTGTAGAAAGAGGGAGAATGAGAGCGTGAAAAAAACATATCAGAGACTTCCAGAATCAGAACTGGATATTATGCTTGTTCTTTGGAATAATACACCTCCGATGAACAGAATGGAAATTGTAGCAGCAGGTGAAGGTGATGAAGAATCCAGAGTCCTTTACAATAATGGAGACGGAACCTGGATTGATGAGAACGGAAATCTTCATGAAGAGTAAATGAAAAGAAACGTTTTCCGTAAGCAAATAAGGGAATGGAAAACATTTCTTTTTTTATAAAATGTTATATGAGATATAAAAGCTATTTTGAAATATAAGTATTTGATAAGAAAGACATTTTTATTTTACAACAAACAGACATTTTTATGATAAAATATCGGTAAAAATAATTTTGGACTGTAACAAAAGTCGTTGCAGTGTCTAAACTACATCAAATGGATACGGAGGAAGAAATGTGCGGAATCTGTGGATTTACAGGTTACAGACAGGATCAGAAGACAGTAATTGAAAGGATGATGAAAGCCATTGCGCATAGAGGCCCGGATAGTGAGGGCTCTTTTTGCAGGGAGAAGATTACGCTGGGCTTTCGAAGACTTAGTATTATTGATTTAGAAGATGGGCAGCAGCCTATGGAAAGTGCGGATGGAAATCTGCATATTGTTTTTAATGGAGAAATCTATGATTATAAAGAACTGCGGGCAGAACTTGAGACTTTCGGTATTTCTTTTTGCACCCATTCCGACACGGAAGTTCTGGTAAATACCGTTCAGCAGTATGGGGAGAAGGCACTGGATAAACTCAGGGGAATGTTTGGGTTTGCAGTATGGAATGAAAAAGAGCAGACTTTGATGCTTGCAAGGGATTTCTTTGGAATTAAGCCTGTGTACTATGCCGAAATAGATGGGCACTTTGTATTTGCTTCTGAAATTAAGAGTATCCTTGCATTTCCCGGCTATGAAAGGAAAGTAAATCAGAAGGCCCTGGAGCAGTATTTGTCATTTCAATATTCTCCTCTGGAAGAGACCTTTTTTAAGGGAATTTATAAACTGATGCCTGGACATATGCTTTTATATAAAAACGGAAGCTATGAAATAAAGACTTATTTCAAACCAAAGCTTACACCAGGTCAGTGGGACCATAAGACGAATATGGATCAGCTGCGGAGCCAGCTTGCAGAGATTTTAAA
>NZ_JBBKBP010000038.1:0-17898 GCF_037890165.1 Blautia sp. HCN-1074 | reverse complement strand
AACTCTGAAACCTGTTTATGGTGACAACATTGATCCGGAAGATCTGGTAGTTGAAGGTGGAGTTGTAGACAGCGAAGAAACAACAGAAGAGCCAGAAGAAACTGAAGCAGTAGAAGACGCTGAATAATTATTTGTAAAAACGAACCGTAACTGTAAAAATGCAGGACGGTTACAAAATCACATAACGTAACATAAATTGATATTCTCATAAGTATTGATTTATAAACAAAAGGAGAGGTACTCTGAAGGATAAAGATCCTGCTGAGTGCCTCTCCTTTTGGGGTAGAGTTAACTTTTGCTTCAATTATGAAAATCTTGCATGCGGGGAACGGGATCAGGAATGTTCAATCAGCTCATTTAAGGAATGGAACGAATATCCCATATCTTCCCACTTGTTCAAGAGTTCATCCAGAATCTGCGCGTTAGTAGAAGATGTGCTATGCAGCAGAACAATAGCACCGGGATGAATTCGTCTGGTCAGCTTTTCGATAGCCTCCTGCGGATCTGGCTGATTATCCTGATACCAGTCCACATAAGCAAGACTCCAGAAGAAGGTATGATATCCCATCTCTTTGGCCATAGACAGATTCAGGGTACTGTAAATTCCCTGCGGCGGCCGGTAGAATTTGGTCATTTCCTTACCGGTAATTTCTTTATAAATATCTTCTACACCAGACAGTTCTTTTTGAAAAGATTCCTGCGTGGAAATCTTTGACATATCAGGATGTGTCATCGTATGGTTTCCAACAATATGTCCTTCGGCTTCCATCCTTTTTATCAGCTCCTGATTTTCAGAAATAAAATTTCCCACAACGAAAAATGTAGCCGGGGCTTCATGTTTTTTTAATGCATCCAGGATGGCAGGGGTATTTCCGTTTTCATAGCCGGCATCAAAAGTAAGATAGATTTTCTTCTCCTCAGTGTTTTCGGCATAAAAGGCATTATACCGGGATAGCTCTTCAATCGTGGCATTTCCCACAGGACGTTTTCCTTCTTCCTGAAAGCTAAGCCCCCAGTTGGAACTTTGGGAGGAAGATGGGAGAGCGGATTGTTTTGCGATATGGTGAGAGACGATCTTTCCGGCAGCCGATCCAATGAGTGCAGACATAAAGAATAAAAGAAAAATCCTTATAGATCTGGCTGAGAAAAATTTGACTTGTGATATGTATTTGCGACGCATAGAGATGAGAACCTCAAAATGTGTGGTATTGCTTTAATATATGAGATAAAAAAGAAAGATAGAAGCGAAAGGCAGTAAGCAATGAGAACAGGTGAATAATTTGAATGTAGATATTTTAAGAAAATTATGCAAAAGAAAAGAGCCATCGATCTATTGCTTATCGTGGCTCCTGTTAAGATTCTGTATCCAAGGGATGATACCTCGCTTTCTATGAAATTATATGTAAAACTGAAATATTAAATGTTAAAACTTACTGTCCCATTGGTCTGTACCTTCCTTGTTAGTATGTCTGATTCGCTATATCAGATGTAAATAGGGTAAATCGTTAAGTTTTCATTGGACTATACCTTCTGTATGCTGTTAACTGTTACATTTTAAATAGGGTAAATCGTTAACGTTTCATCGGACTGTACCTTCCCTGTATTGATTGGTTGTTATTTAAAAAATTAAATTTCCATTGGACTGTACCTTCTTCATATGGAATAGTTAATGAGTTAAAATAAGGTAAATCGTTAGGTTTTCATTGGACTGTACCTTCCTTGTGTTTGATAGGAACTTATAAAACTTAATTGGATTTAAAACTTTAAGTTCTTGGTGGTCCGTACCTGCCTTTCATAAATTATGAATCATGAATTTGAAACTTAGCTATTCTGGTGGTCTGTACCTCACTTTCTTAAATTATAAAGAAGAAGTTATGTTTTCGGTGGTCTCACTCCTTTTCTTTTTTTATTTTCGTAATCCCTTTTGTTTTATGAACTTAATATAACAGATAAAAATTGAAATGTCAAGCATAAAAATAGAAAATTTATAAAAATATTTAAAAGATATAATTAAAATGATTTATACTGATGAAATATTCTGAAAATAATAATGAACTCAAAAAATAACCAGTGTTTTTTAACAGAATCAAGTAAGTCCCCTGATTCAATTGCGAATATCCGATTGAATATGTTTAAACAGCGCATACTAAGAATAACATTGGGTAAAAATATGTTTATGAAGCAAGTCAAACGGATACAGGCAAGTCCATATTTGCTGATTATTTCTATTTGCAGTCAGGGCAGTGGATTTACCTGATCCGGTTAAATATCAGAAGCAGGAGGTTCTAATATGTTACGTTATCTGCCTGTAAGAAGGGTTCACGCAAGACAAGTACTGGATTCGAGAGGAAATCCTACGGTAGAAGTCGAAGTTACAGTAGGAGAAGGTGTGATTGGAATCAATGGATATACAGGAAGGGCAATCGTCCCTTCCGGAGCATCTACCGGGAAGTTTGAGGCAGTAGAACTTCGTGACGGGGAGAAAGGATACTATACGGGACTTAGCGTTCGTAAGGCAGTAGAGAATGTAAATATAAAACTGGCAGAAGCCATTCTTGGGGAAAATGCCCTGAATCAGGCTTATATTGATAAGAAAATCATAGAGACAGACGGTACAGATAATAAAAGCAACGTCGGGGCGAATGCAGCACTTGGAGTCTCTATGGCAGTGGCAAGGGCAGCAGCAGCGGCGCTTCGTATTCCACTGTATCAATATCTGGGAGGATGCCACACCAGGCAGATGCCGGTACCGATGATGAATATCTTAAACGGGGGACGTCATGCGGATAACACCGTAGATCTGCAGGAATTTATGATCATGCCGGTCGGTGCGAAAGATATGGAAGAAGCCATTCGTATGTGCGCAGAAGTATATCAGTTTCTCAAAATCATTCTGAAACAGAAGAACCTGTCGACGGCAGTTGGAGACGAGGGCGGTTTCGCACCGGACCTTCCGGATTCAGAAAGCGTACTGGAACTGATCATAGAAGCGGTAAAAAAAGCAGGCTATGAACCGGAAAAAGACATCTGCATTGCGATTGATGCGGCGGCCAGTGAATTGTATGATGAAGAAAGAGGCATATATGTTTTTCCGGGTGAAGGACAGATGAAAGGAGAAGAAGTTCTCAGAGATTCCGGGGAGATGATAGAATATTATGAGAAACTGATCGAGAAATTTCCAATCGTTTCTATTGAAGATGGTCTGGAGGAAGATGACTGGGAAGGATGGAAACAGATGACAGAAAGGTTGGGAAATAGAATCCAGCTTGTCGGAGACGATCTGTTTGTGACTAATATTAAGCGTCTTTCCTGTGGAATCAAATTAGAAGCTGCCAATGCGATTCTGGTAAAAGTAAACCAGATAGGAACTCTTTCAGAAGCTTTGGATGCAGTGGAAATGGCTCAAAAAGCAGGATACAAAGCAGTAATTTCGCACCGTTCCGGAGAATCAGAAGATGCTTTTATTGCAGATCTGGCAGTTGCCACAGGAGCCGGACAAATCAAGACAGGAGCTCCCTGCCGTTCGGACAGAAACGCAAAATACAACCAGCTCCTGCGGATCCATGAGACGCTGGGAGAACTTGCAGTGTACGAAAATCCCTTTAAAAAGAGCGAAAAAAGCTGTTAAAAACTCGGAAATGTGGTTGAAATCCCTCTGCGGCTATGTTACAATGAAACTCAGTTGATTAGGAGGTGTAACGAAATGCATATTGTTAAGATCATTCTGAGTATCATTTTCATAATAGATTGCATCGCTCTTACAGTAGTAGTTCTTATGCAGGAAGGCAAGCAGCAGGGACTTGGTGCTATTGCCGGAGCAGCAGAGACTTACTGGGGTAAGAACAAGGGACGTTCCATGGAGGGCGGACTTGTAAGGGCAACCACTATTATGGGAATTTTATTTTTCGTAATATCTGTAGCATTAAATATGCTTGGTTAATTGAGTAAGAAACTGGAAACACTCTTGTCACGTACAAGGGTGTTTTTTGTGTCATTTGAATTGCATGAGTGTGTTATACTTCCTGGGTTGTTAATTGAGTATTGGTCAGTACACTGGTAATATTTGTTTATAATGAAATAAAAGGAGAAAGATGAGTAGAAAAGATATAGAACGCAGAAAGAAGTTTGTCCTTGAACTGATGGGAGATCCCATTTATCAGCCAATGAGATTTCGTGAGATTTCTTCTCTTCTGAGACTTTCAAAAGAGGAGAAAAAAGATCTGTACGATGTTCTGGATGAGCTTTGTGACGAAGGTAAGGTGTCTGTAGACCACAAAGGCAGATACGAGAAGGTCAAAGGAAAGTGGAAGAAGAAAAAAGATGACCGCCACTATGATGACCGAAAAGATGAGTATGAAGCAGATTTCGGAAAAAAGAAGAAAGATAAGAAGAATAAAGATAAAAACGATAAAGACAGTAAAGATAAGAAAAAAGACAGGGATAAAGAGTGGAATCGGGAGAAGGATCGCCGGAAGAATCGGGGACGGGATTTTCGGGATGAAAGAGAAGGATATCGTGAAGAAGATCTGGAAGGAACTCCGGCAGAAGGAACTTTTATCGGACATCCGAAAGGCTTTGGCTTTGTAGAGATTGAGGGACAGGACGAAGATATTTTTATCCCGGAAGCCTACACAGGAACCGCTATGCATCAGGATAAGGTAAGGATCATCATCCTTGACGGACAGAAAGAAGGCAAACGTCAGGAAGGTGTTGTTGTGAAAGTGCTGGAACGAGGCATGCCGGAGATTGTGGGAACTTATCAGCTGAACCGCGACTTTGGGTTTGTGATCAGTGACAATCCGAAATTTTCCAAAGACATTTTTATTCCGCGAAAAGAAGCTGCGGGAGTTAAAAATGGGGATAAAGTAATCGCAACGATCACAGATTATGGTTCAAAAAATAAGAACCCGGAAGGCAAGATCAAAGAAAATCTGGGAAATATCCGTACACCGGGTACAGATATTCTGGCAATCGTCAAGAGCTTCGGAATTCCAAGTGAATTTCCGGAGAAAGTACAGAAGCAGGCACAGAGAGTTCCGGATCACGTACTGGATGCTGACAGAGATGGAAGACTGGACCTGAGACATCTGCAGACTGTTACTATTGACGGTGAAGATGCCAAGGATCTGGATGATGCCATCTCTCTGTCAAAAGAGGGAGGTATTTATCATCTTGGTGTTCATATTGCAGACGTAAGTAACTATGTTCAGTACAACAGTGCATTGGACAGAGAAGCACTGAAACGGGGAACCAGTGTTTATCTGGCAGACCGCGTTGTGCCAATGCTGCCGGAACGCCTTTCCAATGGAATCTGTTCCCTGAACCAGGGACAGGACAGACTGGCATTAAGCTGTTTGATGGACATTAATGAAAAAGGTAAGGTAGTTTCTCATCAGATTGCGGAGACAGTGATTAACGTAGATGAGAGAATGTGCTATACAGATGTAAAGAACATTCTTGAAGATGCGGACGAGGATGCGAAGAAGAGATATGAAGCACTGATTCCGATGTTCTTTATGATGAAAGAATTGTCTGAGATCATCCGAAGCAGCCGACACCACAGAGGCTCCATTGATTTTGATTTTCCGGAAAGCAAGATCATTCTCAATGCTGCAGGAAAAGCCATTGATGTAAAACCATACGAGGCAAATGTGGCAACGAAGATTATTGAGGATTTCATGCTGATGGCAAATGAGACAGTGGCACAGGAATACTGCACAGAGGAGATTCCATTTGTATACAGAACTCATGATAATCCGGATCCGGAGAAAGTAGAGAGTCTTCTGACACTTCTTCATAATCAGGGAGTGAAGATTCAGAAAGCAAAGGAAGAGATCACACCAAAGGAAATCCAGCAGATCGTTGAGAGTATCGAGGGACTTCCAAATGAAGCAATGATTAGCCGCCTGGTGCTTCGCTCTATGAAACAGGCGAAATATACAACAGAATGCAGCGGACATTTCGGACTGGCAGCGAAATATTATTGTCACTTTACATCACCAATCAGACGTTATCCGGATTTACAGATCCACAGAATCATCAAAGATAACTTAAGAGGCCGCCTGATGCGTGAAGGCAGAACCGAACATTACAAAGAGATTCTGGATGAGGTTGCAAGACAGTCCAGTGTATGTGAAAGACGTGCAGATGAGGCAGAGCGTGAATCAGACAAGCTGAAGAAAGCAGAGTATATGTCTTATCATCTTGGGGAAGAATTCGAAGGAATCATCTCCGGCGTTACAGGATGGGGACTTTACGTGGAGCTTCCGAATACGGTAGAGGGTCTGGTACATGTCAATACACTGCGTGATGATTATTATGTGTTTGATCAGGAAACTTATGAACTTCGTGGCGAAATGACAAAGAAGGTTTACAAGCTTGGAGATAAAGTATGTGTTCGCGTGGCAGATGCAGACAAAATGCTGAAAACAGTGGATTTTGAGCTGGTTTCTGACATATGGGATACAGATGATGAAATTGAGGAATAAAGAGGCTATTTGATATTTATATACTACTCAATGTAAAAAATGCAGCGCGAGCCAGACAAAATGAAATCACAGTAAAGTTCCTGTCTGGAAGTTTTTATATAAATATGTTATAACTGAATAAAAATGGCTTGGAGGATATTATGGCAAAGAAAAAAGGAATGAAGCTGATTGCCAATAATAAAAAGGCATTTCATGATTATTTTATAGAAGATACTTATGAAGCAGGTATTGCCCTTGCAGGAACAGAGGTAAAATCTCTGCGTATGGGCAAATGCAGTATCAAAGAGTCTTTTATCCGCGTGGAGAACGGAGAAGTTTACATTTACGGAATGCACATCAGTCCTTATGAAAAAGGCAATATTTTTAATAAGGATCCGCTGAGAATCCGTAAGCTCCTGCTTCACAGATATGAAATCAATAAGATAGAAGCAAAACTGAAAGAAAAAGGTCTGACTCTTGTACCGCTGAAAGTTTACTTCAAAGACAGCCTGGTAAAAGTAGAAATCGGTATGGCACGAGGTAAGAAGCTCTACGACAAGAGACAGGACATTGCGAAGAAAGACCAGAGAAGAGAAGCAGAGCGAGACTTTAAAGTCAAGAATCTGTACTGACAAGTAAATATATAATCCCGCACATCGTTTTAGTGCAATTGATATATTTATTTACGAAACGATATACCAAAAGATAGCAGGAAACGCCAGAATAATATAATGGCATTTCCTGCTGATTTTATATTTGGCATAAATAACAGATTATAAAAAGATGTGCTAATTACAAGAAATGATTCTTTTTATGGCATAATAGATGAAAAAGAGAAAATACGAAATCCGAAAGTCTAAAAAATGTATGAAATCCGAATGCGTTTGGTTGACAAGTTTTCGATACTCTGCAATAATAGGAAATTGAAAAAATGAAAATGTTAAAAGAAAAAAGATATTCCGGATATAGGAGGGAATATATATGAAGAAACGTTATTTAATACTGGCAGGTCTGTTGGTAATGACAGTAGCCGCTGCCGGATGTGGTAAGAAACAGACGACAGAGACAGAGCCTGTACAGGCAACTGCTACGCCAACTCCTGAGGTTACCAAGGCAGTTGACATGGTAGATATGCAGCAGACATCAGATGATGATATAAAGAATGTGATGGGAGAGAAAACTGCAACAGCATCCAAGGTGGTATTTGTAAATAATACAGGTGATGACATTCAGGCACTTTATATCCGTACACATGTAAGCGACGAAGACAGCTCCGATGAGGATGAAGAAGATGATGGATGGGGAGAAGACCTTATCAATGATATGTTTACACTGAAGGATAAGGATAAAGCCCTGTATTATATGCCATCAGATACACAGACAACTGCAAACAAGAGCACAGCATCTTATGATATCCGCATCACCTATACAGATGAAGAGAAGAATGAATGCTTCTTCCGCGACATTCCGCTGAAAACTATTTCACAGATTACATTATGCATGGATGGAACAGGTGATGACTCGATTCCGTATGCGAAATATCTGACAGGTACAACTAAGAAAGAGATATCTACCCTTGCTGATGTAAAGAAACGTCTGGGAATGACAGATGACAGTGATTCTGATTCTACAGATAGCAGCAATACTACAGATTCAACAGATAATTCTGATTCAACAGATAACAATAACAACAGCGATGACCAGAATAATAATGGAGATAACGGAAACGGCGGCGGTACAGATAATTCCGGAGATAACGGAAATGGTGGTTCAGACGATGATCCGGGAGATAACGGAAACGGCGGTGGCGATGATGATCCGGGAAACAGCGGAGATATGATTTCTAAAGCGGAGCAGTACATCGGACAGCCACTGGATGCGCTGGAGGGTGCATGTGGATCACCACAGGGCAGCAGCTATGAGGATGACCCGGAGACTGGCAAGACCGGATTCCACTATTACAGCAATTTTACAGTTTCTACTACTGTTGATGAAAATGGTAATGAAATTGTTGCCGGAATATGGTAAAATAAAGATACGAATATAGCAGAAGATGGAACATGATATCTGGCTTGTTAAACAGGCAGCATATCGCAAATTCTGTTATCTGCGATAAAATTAATTTCAGGAGACAGTTAATTATGAAGCGTGTATTATTAAAATTAAGCGGTGAAGCCCTTGCCGGTGAGAAGAAGACCGGATTTGATGAGGCAACTGTTATCGAAGTTGCGAAACAGATCAAGACGATCGCTGCGGAAGGTCTGCAGATTGGTATCGTAATCGGCGGAGGTAATTTCTGGAGAGGACGTACCAGCGAGACGATCGACAGAAATAAAGCTGACCAGATCGGTATGCTTGCAACAGTTATGAACTGTATCTACGTATCTGATATCTGCAGATATCTCGGATTAAAGACGGAGATTTTCACACCGTTCGTATGCGGCGCATTCACAAGCCTTTATTCCAAAGACGCAGTGGAAGAGAGCTTCGCACAGGGCAAGATCGTATTTTTTGCAGGCGGTACAGGACATCCGTACTTCTCCACAGACACAGCAACCGTACTTCGTGCAGTAGAGATCGAGGCAGAAGCGATTCTTCTTGCGAAAGCTGTTGACGGAATCTATGACAGCGATCCGAAGACAAACCCGAATGCAGCGAAATATGATGAGATTTCCATCGAAGAAGTAGTTGCGAAGAAACTGGCAGCAATGGACCTGACTGCATCTATCATGTGTATGGAACAGAAGATGCCGATGCTGGTATTTGCACTGGATGAGAAAGACAGCATTATCAATGCCGTTCATGGCAAATTCGTCGGAACAAAAGTTACTGTATAATAATAAAATCTATAAAAGAGGGAGACTAACCTAATGGATGAAAGAATTCAGAAATATGAAGAGAAAATGAAAAAAACACTGGTAAGCCTTGAGGGTGAACTTGCTACGATCCGTGCAGGACGTGCAAATCCGCATATCCTTGACAAACTTACAGTAGATTATTACGGAGCTCCGACACCATTACAGCAGGTGGCAAACATCACTGTTCCGGAAGCCCGTATGATTCAGATCCAGCCATGGGAATCCAGCCTGATCAAAGGAATCGAGAAAGCAATCCTTACTTCTGACCTTGGATTAAATCCAAGCAACGACGGTAAAGTAATCCGCCTTGTATTCCCGGAACTTACTGAGGAACGTCGTAAAGAGCTTGTAAAAGATGTTAAGAAAAAAGGTGAAGGTGCCAAAGTTGCAGTCCGTAACATCCGTCGTGATGCAAACGATGCATATAAGAAACTTGCAAAACAGGATGTGTCCGAGGATGAGATCAAAGAGCTTGAGGATAAGATCCAGAAGAGCACAGACAAATATATTAAAGAAGTTGATGCGGCAGTGGATGCAAAGAGCAAAGAGATCATGACCGTATAAGGGAAACGAAAAAGAGAGCTCCATGATGCGGGCTCTCTTGTTGTTTTTGTCAACTTGATATCAGAGATTGTCCCGCAGCCAGGCTGTTTTTGCAGTCTCACTTTCTTAAAGTCAGTGCAGAATGTGTGACTCTGGTATCATAAAATATAACAGAACAGGAAAAGGAAACAAAAAGTATGAATGTACCAAATCATATCGCTATTATTCTGGATGGCAACGGACGCTGGGCGAAAGCCAAGGGAATGCCGAGAAGCTATGGCCATGTGAAGGGCTGTGCCAATCTGGAGACAGTCTGCGATTACATGAAAGAACTGGGAGTCAAATACGTGACAGTATATGCGTTTTCCACAGAGAACTGGAAGCGTTCCAAAGAAGAAGTGGATGGCCTGATGAAGCTGTTTCGCAGCTATCTGAAGAAATGTATCAAACTGGCTGACAAGAATAAGATGAGAGTCCGCGTGATCGGAGAAATCTCCGCATTTGACCAGAATATCCAGGACAGCATCGTGCATCTGGAGGAGTATTCCCAGAAATATGATGAGATTTATTTCCAGATCGCATTAAATTACGGAAGCCGCGATGAGATCGTCCGGGGTATCCGCAAACTGGCACAGGATGCAGTGGACGGTAAAGTAAAGCCGGAGGAGATCGACGAGCATGTATTTGACAATTATCTGGATACCGCAGGAATCCCGGACCCTGATCTGATGATCCGTACGAGCGGAGAATTACGTCTTTCTAATTTCCTGTTATGGCAGATGGCTTATACGGAATTCTATTTCACAGATGTGGCATGGCCGGATTTCAATAAAGCAGAACTGGTAAAAGCCATCGAGAAATATAATCAAAGAGACAGAAGATACGGGGGAGTAAAGGAGGAATAAAGGATGTTTAAGACAAGACTCTTAAGCGGAATCCTGCTCGTGATCATTGCGCTTGCTACCATCATAAGCGGCGGCTATGTGCTGTTTTTCACACTTCTTGCTGTTTCTCTCATCGGAATGAGAGAGTTATATAAGGTAATGAAGGTGCAGGATGAGAAGCTGAATCTGCTGACGGCAGCAGGATATACAGGTGCAGTACTTTATTATCTGGCTGTACTGCTTGACTTTGAAAGATATGGTGTTCTGGCAATTATTTTTGGGCTGGTACTGATCATGTTTGTCTATGTATTCACATATCCGGCTTATCAGGCAGCTCAGGTGATGCCGGCGCTGTTTGGAATTGTTTATGTAGCAGTGATGCTGTCATTTATTTACCTTACCAGATGCCTTCCGGGCGGAAAGTTCCATGTATGGCTGATTTTCCTGTGTTCCTGGGGCTGTGATACCTGTGCTTACTGCGTGGGAATGCTGATTGGCAAGCATAAGATGGCACCAATCTTAAGCCCGAAGAAATCAGTGGAAGGTGCAGTCGGCGGTGTAGTCGGAGCTGCACTTCTGGGCGTGATCTATGCAGCGGCAACGCAGGGACCGATGCTGGAATATGCAGTGATCTGTGCAGTCGGAGCACTCATCTCCATGGTAGGTGATCTGGCAGCTTCTGCAATCAAAAGAAACCAGGGAATCAAGGACTATGGAAAACTAATCCCAGGTCATGGCGGAATCCTCGACAGATTTGACAGCGTGATCTTCACCGCACCGGTAATCTATTTTCTTTCTATTGTTATGATTGAGATATGATTGGATTTGGGATAATTGTTAACTGACAGTAAGAAAAAGAGGTATATATGAAAAAAGTAGCAATATTAGGTTCCACTGGCTCAATCGGAACACAGACGTTGGATGTGGTACGTGCAAACGCAGACCTGGAAGTAGTCGGCCTTGCGGCAGGAAGCAATGTGGAAATGCTGGAGAAACAGATTCGTGAATTTCACCCGAAACTGGTAGCGGTCTGGAAAGAAGAAGCAGCCAGAGATCTGGCGGTGAGAGTACAGGATCTGGATGTAAAGATCGTAAGCCAGATGGGCGGTCTGATCGAACTTGCGAGAATGCAGGAATCGGATATTCTGGTCACAGCTATCGTGGGAATGATCGGAATCAGACCTACCATGGAAGCAATCCTTGCAGGCAAGGACATTGCACTGGCAAATAAAGAAACACTGGTGACAGCAGGTCATCTGATCATGCCGCTGGCGAAACAGTTCGGTGTACAGATTCTGCCGGTAGACAGCGAGCACAGCGCAATTTTCCAGGCGCTTCACGGAGAGAAGAGAGAGCAGATACATAAACTGCTGATCACTGCCTCCGGCGGTCCTTTCCGTGGAAAGAAAACAGCTGACCTTGAGAAAGTAACTCTGGAAGATACCCTGAAGCATCCAAACTGGGTAATGGGACAGAAGATTACAGTCGATTCTGCTACATTGGTAAATAAAGGTCTGGAGGTTATGGAAGCGAGATGGCTTTTTGATGTAGATCTGGATCATATTCAGGTAGTGGTTCAGCCACAGAGCATCATTCACTCTATGGTGGAATTTGAGGACGGTGCAGTGATCGCACAGCTTGGAACACCTGATATGAGACTCCCGATCCAGTATGCATTATGCTATCCGGACCGGAGATTCTTAAAAGGCGACAGACTTGACTTCCATATGCTGAAACAGATTACCTTTGAAGAACCCGACAGAGAGACATTTAAGGGACTCCCGATGGCTATCGAAGCGGCACAGACAGGTGGCAGTATGCCGACCGTCTTTAATGCGGCAAACGAGCTGGCGGTGCGTAAATTCCTCCAGAAAAAGATAAGTTTTCTGGATATTTATGAGATTATCGGGCAGTCTATGAGCAGACATACGGCAGTTGCCGATCCGGATCTGGATCAGATTCTGGAAATCGAGAAAGAAACTTATCAATGGATCGAAAGCAGGTGGTAGATTGAAAATTATTATTGCAATCCTCATATTCAGTGCAATCATTCTCTTCCATGAACTGGGACATTTTCTCTTTGCAAAGCTGAATAAGATCGTAGTTACAGAGTTCTCCCTTGGAATGGGACCGAGACTGCTGAGTACGGAGAAAAACGGTACCAGATATTCGCTGAAACTTCTTCCTATCGGCGGTTCCTGTGCCATGCTGGGAGAGGATACGGATATAGAGAATGAGCCGGGAACTTTTAACAGTGCATCGGTGTGGGGCAGGATCTCAGTGGTTGCTGCCGGACCGGTCTTTAACTTTATCATGGCATTTGTACTGTCTGTGATCATTGTAGGAGCTGTGGGATATGAGCCGTCCAGAGTGCTTTCCGTAACGGAAGGATCTGCCGCTGAGAAAGCCGGACTGAAGGAAGGCGACATAATCACCAGCTATCAGGGATATCACATTGACCTGGGAAAAGATCTCTATGTGTATTCCTATCTGAATGAACTGAAAGAGGGAGACACCATCAATCTGACTGTTAAGCGTGACGGAAAGAAGATGGATATTTCCTATAAATCGGATACAAATGTGAGATATCTTCTGGGCTGCAACTTCAATGGTGACGATGCTTCTGTCATGACAGTGGAATCCGTGATGGACGGAATGCCATTACAGGCAGCAGGTGTTCAGGCCGGAGATGTGATCACTTCGATCAATGGAACAGAGATCTCCAATTCAGAAGACTATCAGAAATATATACAGGAGAATCCTCTGACAGGAGCTCCGGTAGAATTAACTTATAAACGAGATGGAAAGACATACGATATCACGGTTACTCCAAAAGAGTACCGCACGGCAGAATCAGGATTTACGTATAACGTATATTGCGAGAAAGCCAAAGGTCTGGATGTGATCAGATACGGCGCAGTAGAAGTAAAATACATGGTCCGCACAACGATCCTCAGCCTGAAAGAACTGGTTACAGGCAAACTTGGGATGAAAGACTTAAGCGGTCCGGTCGGTGTGGTCGATGCGATTGGAACGACCTATGAGGAAAGCAAAAGCGAGGGAACAATGATCCTGTGGATGAATATGCTCAATATGGCAGTCCTTCTCTCTGCAAACCTCGGCGTAATGAACCTCCTGCCTCTTCCGGCACTGGACGGAGGACGTCTGGTATTTCTTATTATCGAAGCAATACGCAGAAAACCGATCAACAGAAAAGTGGAAGGTTCCATACACTTCGCCGGGCTGATGCTTCTGATGGCATTGATGGTATTTGTCATGTATAATGACATTGTGAAGCTTATTTAAACTGCGGGGCAGTTATTTGGTATAGAATACTGCTGTACAGGACTTAAAAATGACAGATTTTCAAAAAAATGAAACTCTGTCATTTTTTTACGTTAATTTGTGAAAGAAACAGGCCTGAATATATAGATTTTTTGCGCTGCTTTTGCTATATTAGAGATATTCTGATGTTTGTCTGGCGTCTGCTTTTTACCGGATAGTATTGTATTCAGTTGACGATGCTGCCGCATCGCCTCATTCAAATGCTCCGCCGATAAAAAATTATTCTGTGGAGTTTTGCCAGATATTAAGTTGGAATAAGGATCAGGATAGTGTGTGTGAAAGTAACAAAATGGAAAAATGTGAGGTGCAAAAAGAAGGCAACAAGGAAGAAAAAGAAAAATGAAACAACAGCATATGTAAAGGCAGTTCTCATCTTTATATGTGCAGTAGGTGTAAGTCTGGTCATATTTTTGCTGGGCGTACAGAGCTCTATTGAGAAGAGGTCACAGAAAACAATTGTGACAAATGTTTCAAGACAAAGTGAACACGTAAAATCTATTCTGGACATTCATTACGGATATCTGAATGGCATTGCAAAAGAGATAGGAAAGTCTGACGATCTGCTGTCGGATGCAAATATGGAGATGCTAGATGCTCTTGCTGAAAAGACGGCATTGGAGCGGACGGCGCTGGTAGAACCGGATGGAACTGCCCACTATGATAACGGGGTGACGAAAAATGTATCTGCCAGAAGATATTTCAAAGAGGCAATCAGGGGAAAAGAAACGCTGAGTGATCCTCTGGAGAGCAGTGTAGATCAGGAAACCAGAGTGGTTCTGGGCGTACCGGTATGGAAAGATGAAGAGGTAATCGGAATCCTTTGCGGTTCCTACAATGTAACTTCATTAAGCCGTATGCTCTTTAATGATTTCTTTGAAGATGTCGGATATACACTGATAACTAACGGTTATGGTGAGATCATTGCTTATGACGGAGATTCTACCTATCACAAGATTACATATGGAGATAATTTTTTCGGATTTTATGATAATCAGACAATGCTTGGCGGGTCCTCTCTTGGGAAGGTAAAGAAGGATTTTACAACGGGTACAGATGGTCTGATGATAATGCGAAACGGAAATGACCGCAGTTCAGACCGTTACCTGGCCTATACCAGTATGGGACTGAATGACTGGATGATCTGTTATGTAATTCCGGTTTCAAAAGCGCAGAAGTCCTACGATTTCATTCGATGGTATGAACTGATATTTACCGTAGGATTTGTCATCATGGTATGTCTGCTGATTCTGTATATTTTTCATAAAACAAAAGCCAGAAATATGCAGCTTCTTCGTGCGGCAGAGACGGATGCGCTGACAAATGCCTACAATAAGAGAAGCACAGAAGAGAAAATCAATGATGTGCTGCAGGAACATCCACAGGAACCGGGAACCTTTGTGATCATGGATGTGGACTGTTTCAAGTATGTCAATGACAGATATGGACACGCCGTAGGAGATAAAGTCCTCCAGCAGTTTGGACAGATTCTTCAGGCACATTTCCGCGAGGGCGACATCATAGGCCGTATCGGCGGAGATGAGTTCGTAGTATTTATGCGGAAAACAGAGAATAAGGAAGGCGCTGTTGCAAGAATCGAGAGTCTGCTTCGGAAAATGGAGAATCTTCCTTTCGCAGAAATGAACGGAGAGAATGTGACCATCAGTGTCGGAATTTCTTTTGCCCCGGAACAAGGAACGGGATATCTTGACCTGTATAAGAATGCTGACATCGCACTGTACAAAACCAAACAGAGCGGAAGAGACGGATTTAATGTCTATCAGGAAGAGACAAGAGAAGAACAGAAATAATGTCAGGAAAGGATATAGAAGAAACGAAAGAAAAATGGACGAAAATACAGTATTACCGCTGATAAATTCAACATTTGAGCCGGGACATGCATTAGAAAAAGTGGAGAGCTTCAAGGATAAAAAGATGGCACACATCCCATCAGCATGATTTACCTGTACTGCATGGTTGCCATGTGTGAGATCAGTCTGAAACACCAGAAAGAAGCCCAGGAAGCCCTGCTCACTGCATGGCATATGGCAGCGAAGGATGAACTTCTGGAGCCTTTTATCGAACTTCATGGACTGCTTCAGGGTATTCTGGAATCCACTGTGAGAAAAGAAAACCCTGGGCTCTATAAGCAACTGTCAGAAGCAGTCATCGCATTCTGCCGCGGCTGGATGGCAGTCCACAACCCCGGCTCAGACAGAAGCGTCACAGATGCCCTGACAACCATGGAATTCTCCATTGCCATGCTCGCCTGCCGCAACTGGAGCAACCAGGAAATCGCCGACCACCTCGGAATCTCCCTAAACACCGTCAAACATTACCTGACGGATATCTTTGATAAGCTGCATGTGAGGAAGAGGGATGAGTTGAGGGATTTTGTGTTGAAGTGAAGAAAAATAAAGAAGAAAAAATGCGCATTGGCTTTTGGACTGGTGCGTATTTTTGGAAAGCGGAACTATATACAAATCTGACAAAACTAATTGTAAAGATAGCGGATCATATCTTCGAAAAAGAAGAGGATATCCGGAAAGGAATAGGTGATGTTATGGGAGGAAAAGTTCTGGAACTGGAATCAGAAAGGCTTAAGGCGGAAGGAGAAGCTCGTTTAGGAACTCTGATTAATCGGCTGATTCAGGATCAAAGAACGGAAGAAATCCAGATTGTATCGACAGATCCTGAAAAACGTGAGCAGTTATATAAGGAATATGGAATTTAAACGAAAGAGAAATGTAGATTTACAGAAATGCTTAAAAAATGTGATAAGAAAAAGATTGCTGAATATGTGAAATAAAAACTATGCGCACTGGTTGTCTGGTGCGCATAATTTTATAAACTACATATTAAATAAATCACTATGTGTGCCAGTGCGTGATAAAGTGAGAACAAGAATATCATTTTCGATTCGGTATACAAGAAGCCAGTCTGGCTGGATGTGGCATTCTCTGTGCCCGATCCAGTCACCAGATAAAGGATGGTCTTTATGTCTGGCACCTAAAGGTTCACCATTTGCAAGTTTTGTAATGATGTCTTTCAGTAAGGTGATATTCATACCACGTCGTTTGGCAAGCTTATAGTCTTTCTTAAACTGCGTAGTGTTTCTGATTTCGTATCTGGTTATTTTTCAAGGTCTGCAAAAAAATCATCAACATTATGATAGCCTTTAATAGATGGATCCTTTGCAATTCTTTCTGCCTCAAGCATTGCCGAGACGGTTTCTTTGTTTGGCGTCCCTTCTGTGATTTTGAAAGGGATTCCTCTTTCGCGTAAAGACTGACGTACAAAAATATTGAAGGCTGTGCTGAGATTCATGCCAAGTTCCTCGTAAAGAGCCTCTGCTGCTGCTTTGAGATCACTGTCCATACGGATACTGATATTGCTAGTTGTTGTTTTTGCCATAGTATCACTTCCTTATTTGTTTTGATATAACTATTATATGTATAATGCACGAAAATATCAATATAATGCACGAAAATAAACAATATTCGTGTAAAAAATTCCACAGAGAAATTTATTATATTTAGTAGAAAGAAAAGCGGAAGAAAAATGGGGAAAAGGAATTGTAGAGCAGTTAAGTCTCGATTTACAAAATGAATTTCCTGATGAAAAAGGTTTTTCAGCAAGAAATCTTTGGAATATGAAAAAATGGTACTTGTTTTATTCATCAAGCGATATCTTTTCAGAAATGGCTCATACGATTGAATGACCGCGCGTCGCATTCTCGTTACTTCAGTGATGAGTTAGACGCGCAATTTTTTTGTTAAAAAAAGAACGTATGTTTACAGAATA
>NZ_JBBKBP010000037.1:0-17920 GCF_037890165.1 Blautia sp. HCN-1074 | reverse complement strand
TTTATTTTGTGCTATGAACAAATTGTACCATAGATATCTTATTTTGTAAACATATGTTCTTTTTTAACAAAAAAAGTTGCGCGTCTAACTCATCACTGAAGTAACGAGAATGCGACGCGCGGTCATTCAATATTCTACCACCGACTTTTCCCAGGTATGAAAAAAAGAAAAGAATCTCAATTTTGTGATTGTTCAGCGTATAAAAAAAGAGAACATTTTCTATTCCTCAAAAAATACCCTCTTTCTGCGGCATATTGACATATTCTAATTTCTGCTTTTTGTACACAACGTTCTATGATATATTTAATATGTTGCTGCCCTCAATCTGGCAACAGAAAAGAGGGATGCTTGTGTTAGATATATTTATTTCGTTCTTAATTTCTGTCATGGCTGGTATAGCCTGCCACTATATCTGCAAATGGTTAGACAGGAATAAATAACAGCAACTAGCCTCGGTTCGTGTACCGTAAAAGCACACAAAGAAGGCCCTCGGTATTGCAGTACCGGGGGCTTTCGCCTGTATTAGATATTTATTTCGTTCTTTGCCTATTGGCATTATATCATATGCAGTTTTTATTTGCAATATGCTCAATATATTTTTTCATATACCAAAAACCGTATTGCGGAATTGCTCGGGAGTTTGTGATAATGCGTTGTCAATTGCCACACGCAGTCTTGGATTTTTGTATAACAGAAAAAAGCAAACAATCAGATGATTGGGCGATATCCTCTGTGACATACTCCGTATCCAACTTTTTACTTTTCTATCCTAAGCATGCGATACCCAATGCCAATATGTGTCTGGATGTATTGTACTCCATTTTTCTCAGGCTCCAGTTTTTTCCGCAATGTTGCCATAAAAACTCTGAGAGAAGCAACATCATTATCCGAACATCGTCCCCAAATCTGCTGGGTAATATAGGTATGTGTCAATACCTTTCCCACATTGCGGGACAAAAGACAGAGCAGCTTATATTCTATAGGTGTCAGATGCAATTCTTCTCCCTTCAGATATGTGCAGCCTGCTGTATAGTCTATCTTTAATCCACCATTCTCAAAAACAGAGCTTTCTATCTGTTCCCCGGTCTGCATAACCGCAAGTCTCCTCTGGGTGACACGGATACGCGCAAGTAATTCCTCAACAGAGAACGGTTTCGTAATATAATCATCTGCTCCTGCATCCAGTGCCTCTATTTTATCTGTGTCCTCACTTCTGGCGCTGATCACGATAATCGGCATGTTCGACCAGGTACGGATTTTTTTAATCACTTCTACCCCTTCCATATCAGGAAGCCCCAGATCCAGAAGAACAATATTCGGATTGTGGGACGAAGCTTCCAGAATAGCTGAAGATCCGTTTTCTGCAGCCAGATATTTATAGTCATGTGTTTTTAATGTAGTAATAATCAGATTGCGTATGGGTCTGTCATCCTCAACCACCAGAATTAATGTTTTATTCATTTAATGTCACCTCGCTTAAGGGTAAAGTAAAAGTAAAATTGCATCCATGAGGATTATGATCTGTCAGAACCAGGGTTCCTTCATGTGCTTCTATAATAGAGTGGCAAAGAGCCAGTCCAAGTCCCAGACTTCGTTGACTATCCGCAACTGTTGTTTTCCCTGTATAAAACATCTCAAAAATATGCGACTTCATTTCTTCCGGAATTCCCGGGCCATTATCTTCCACACTTATCTGCGCTTTCCCATCTGTTTTAGTTCCCCGAATACAGATCACAGAACCCGGCGGTGTATATTTTATTGCATTATCAATTAAATTTACCAGAACCTGCATAATAAGACGTACATCCATACGTGCAAGAACAAGTTCTTCGCAGTCTGTCACAATTTTATAATCATCATGTTTCCGACTGATATGCCGCAGGGATTCTGCAATCACCTCATCCAGAAGCTGGTCTGTAAATTTAAATTTCAGTCTTCCGTCATTCAGTCTGGTAATGGAAAGCAGATTCTCCACAACTCCGATCAGCCATTCAGAATCATCATAGATATCGCTATAAATCTGATGTTTTGTAGCTTCGTCCAGACGGTCACTATTACCAAGCAGCATATCTGCATTTCCGGAAATGGAGCAAAGCGGCGTACGAAGATCATGCGAAATCGCCCGAAGAAGATCTGCTCGCAGCTGTTCATTTTTGGCCATAACTGCATTTTTTTCTTTTTCCAATGCATTTTTCGCATTTTCCATTGCAAGCGCACATTCATTTATTACAGACAACAGGATGCTGTATTCAAAAGAGTCCAGTGTTTCTTTTTGCAATGGTATCCCGATCACACCATAAACATTATCCCCACTCCGGATTGCCAGATATAAACATTTAGCCTGAGGAAAATGGTGTGTGGACGCACCGGCATGCTGCCTGTTTTCACAGACCCATCTGGCTATCTGCTGCTCTTCCGGTATCAGAAAATCTTCTGTGTCCCCTTTTTCCCCGAAAAAAAGCTTTCCCTCTGATAAAACTCCGTTTTCTACTACATATGCTGTAATATTGCGGTTTAACAGACGGAGAAGCTGTGTACAGGTAACATCAAGAATCTCTGTTTCTCCTTTTGCCTTTTGCAGCAGACGGTCTGTATCAAACAGAATCTGTGTACGAAAGGCAAGCTGTGCAGACAGCTTTGCATGTGTTTTCAGCTTTGCTGCAAGCGCTCCCGTAAGTACGGATGAAATAAGCATTATGAAAAATGTCACCGGATAACCCACCGCATAGGTTTTGAAAGACATCCCTGGTTCTGTCAGAAAAAAACAAAATAAAAATACACTTAAGAAAGAGCCTGCCACGCTGCAAAGATAGCCATCTGTCACAATCGAAGTAAGCAAAACCCCCAGAATATATATGGTTACAATATTCGTATCCGTAAAATTCAGTTTCTGAAATAACAGACCAATTAAAGTGCATACCGCAAATATAAATACCGTCAGAAAATAATCCTTTGCAGACGGTTTTTCCATATACCATGTGAATGACCGTTTCTGATGATTCGCATTTTTTAAACTCATCCTGTCCCCCACCTTTTTTACTGTTTTGAAAATTATATCATGGGGCTGTGTTGTGGTCAAAAGTCTTTTTTAGCTATATGCGGAAGCACTTCTGAAGGGCTCTGTATTCTCCCAGCACCAGCAATTTACTATTCTCTTCCAAATATGTATCCGGAGAAATTGCAATATTAAATTCTCCTTCATTTTTTACCGCCAGAATATTAATATTGTAACGCTTTCTGATATCCAGTCCGCCTACAGTTTTTCCAATCCATTCCTCCGGCACTTCTACCTCAAAAATCGCATGGGAAGCATCCACCTCCATATAATCAAGGATATGATCATCTGTATAACGGATAGATGCCCATTTTGCAACCTGCTTTTCCGGATAAACCACCTTATCTGCACCATTGCGTAAAAGAAATTTTTCCTGAACATCACGTTCAGCTCTGGATATCACCAGTTTTGCTCCCAGTTCTTTCAGAAGGGAAGTTGTCTCAAGAGAATTCTGAAAGCTTCCTCCAATAGTCACGAAACAGATATCGTAGTTTCCAATCCCAAGAGATTGTAAAAATTCCTCATTAGTACTGTCCCCAATCTGGGCGTTAGTCACAAACGGAAGCACTTTGTCCACCCTTTCTTCCTTCCAGTCGACTGCCATAATTTCATGTCCAAGCTGATTCAGCTGCATGGCAATATGTTTTCCAAATCTTCCAAGTCCAATAATTAATACATTCTTCATAATATTACTTTTCTCCTTCTCATCCAACTGTAATTTTCTCCAGAGGAAGCTTTGCATTTCCCTTGTTTCTTCCTGAGAATACTGCATAAATCAGGGTCAGGCCGCCTACACGTCCCAGATACATCAGTATGATCAGCACAACTTGTGAAAAAACATGAAGTCCCGGTGTGACTCCCAAGGTCAGACCTACCGTACCCACAGCTGAAGCTGCTTCATACAGACAATCCAAAAGTGGAAGATCTTCGTATACGCTGATTGCAACACCTCCGCAAAAGAATAAGGTAAAATAGAGCATAGCTATTGTGGCTGCATTTTTTATCACATGATATTCCAGTCTTCGTCCAAAAGCCCCTGCATTTTCCTGACTGCGAAACGTTGCAATTGCATTCAGTATCAGTACCGTGAAAGTGGTTGTTTTCATTCCTCCTGCTGTAGAACCCGGCGAACCACCAATCAGCATTAATAGTATCATAACCGCTTTTGATGCCTCACTCATCGCTGAAATGTCTATGGTATTAAAGCCGGCAGTTCTTGTAGTTACCGATTGAAACATGGCAGCTAACAGACGTTCTCCCACAGGCAGGTTTTTCAGATCACAGGCAAAGAAAAAAACTGCCGGAAAAACAATCAGACATACAGTAGTCATGAGAATAATCTTGCTTTGCATGCGGTAACGTTTAAAATTCATTTTATTCCTATAAATATCATCCCAGGTGAGAAAACCGATTCCCCCTGTGATGATCAGCAGCATGATTACTACATTTATAAGGGCATTTCCAGAATACCCTGTCAAAGACGGAAAGGCATTATCTGCTGTTCCCAGAATGTCAAATCCTGCATTACAAAAAGCAGAAACAGAATGAAAGGCTGCCATCCAGATTCCCTTTAAGCCATAATCCATCAAAAAAACCGGCAGCAGTAACATAGCCCCTGCTGCTTCAATCAAAAGAGTCCCCTTTAAAATGAACCTTGTCAGTCTGACGATTCCTCCAACTTTAGGTGCTGAAATTGCATCCTGCATTGTACTTCTTTGCATGAGAGATATTTTTTTCCCTGAAAGAAGCGAAACCGCTGCCGCTACGGTTACTACTCCAAGTCCACCTATTTGTATAAGCACAAGAATAACCGTCTGTCCGAACACAGACCAGTAACTTCCGCTGTCCTTTACTACAAGTCCTGTAACGCATACTGCCGAAGTGGCTGTAAAAAGTGCCTCATGAAATGGCGTCGGCATTTTCTCCAAAGAGGAAACCGGAAGCATCAGCAGAATGCTTCCCAAAAGGATCACACCTGCAAATCCCAGAATGATCAGTTGAAAAGACGTCAGGTGTTTTTTCTTACACATTTTTTCCGGCATAAATGATTATAACTCCTTACTAATGATTCTATAGCAATATCTTCATAATGCGTTTTATTATATACAATTGCTTTCAAAGATAGTATAAAAGTCTATGATTCCGTATTAAGATTGTATAAAGACAGTCAGCACTTTTACAAATAGCGTATCAGCATATACTATAATCTTATAACTATTGATTTCTCAACAAAGACAGACGGATATACATTCATCTCAAATCTGATATCCGGATTTCTTTAACTCTTCCCTATACAATTCAGCTATATATGCCGGACCATTGCACCACAGCTTTGTTTTTTCATCATACAGTGCTTTTCCTGTCTTTGAACAAAGAAAATCTGTCAATGTCTCTTTCCTGTCCTTGCCCGTTTCTTCTGCAATCTCATCCGTCACCATAGTGATAAGAAGATCTATTGTATAATTCATTCATTTTTTCTTTCGATGAGCTGCAATGCAATGTAACCAGTCTACATCTGCATTTTCAAAAATAAGCGTTTCAAGATTTCCTGAAAATTTGAATTCAAAAGTCGAAATATATCCGAACTTCTGTCCCTCTTCAATTGTTCCTATTGCAATTGCTTTGGCTATTGAGGTTCTCAGAAAACTTTCTGCCTGCTCCTTGGATGTAGTTAAATAGAATCCCTGCCCAAAATCTTTTCTCTTTGCACATTTGGCAAGATCTGGCTTTTTTACTTCACAATAACTTCCATGATAGAGAACAAAGTCATCTTTTAACTCAAGCACTAATCTCTATTCCCTTTCTTTGCAAAAATTCAGTAATATCTTCAAACACAGCTTCATCGCCTTCACAATGAAAAATCCCATAACATTTTTCTATATATCCAAGAACATCGGCTTCTTTAAACAAGTGGATAATCTGTTCAACAGGTAAATGCCACTCTTCTGAAGCAAGCCGGATTAATCTTGTTTGCATGAAAGTAATCTCTGTTTTCTCACCCATTATGAATCCTCCAAATTTATAACTTTATATGTCTGTATCTGAAATATTCAGTTACAAACTTTATTGGGATAGGCACCTGTGCCGCAAGGGGAAATAGCCCCTTGTACGAAACCTCTGATTTCGCTGTATTTCCCATTTTGAGATTTTTCAAAACTGGGAATGGCACCGCAGGTCGCACGATACAGGTAGATGGAATTGCCTGTATAGAAGTGCGCCCTTTAGTTCCTAAAGGGATTTTTCCTTAATACTTTTTCATCAGCTTATTAAAAATGACAATTCCTGCGATAACTTGAAACAGTAAATATCCGCTAAGATAGAGTACAATCATGCGAGCATTATCAATGACTTCCAATGCTCCGAGAATACCGAAAACCAAAATGGAGAAACAAACAACCAGCAGTCCTAAGCTGTAAGTATATCTTCCGGCTCTATCTCTGATTTTTGTTTTCAACTCGTCATGCTGTTCAATTCGTTCGTTCTCCAAACGCTCTTCGTATCGCTCTTTATTTTCGGGGGAACTCCAATAAAAATATTTGCATATCATCATAATTCCGGGGAAGATACCTGCGCCAGCAAAGCCCCATAAAATGCCCTCTAACTTTGTTTCAATCAACAGCGCAACAATCAAACAAGCCACACCGAAAAGAACATATAGTATCCCGGTTATCAAATTACTCTTTTTCATTTTCTGCACCTCTTTCATAGAAAAAGATTTCTTCAATCCGTTTGCCAAAAAAGTCTGAAATTGCAAAAGCTAATTCCAATGATGGATTATACTTTCCTGTTTCGATTGAACTAATGGTTTGTCTTGAAACACCAAGCATTTTTGCAAAATCATCTTGATTTAATCCTCGCTCCTTTCGTAACTGCTCAACTTTATTCTTCAAAAAACGCCTCCTTGTATGACAAGTTTCCTTTACAAACTTACTATAGCATGACACGCATCTCTTGTCAAGTTTCCTTTACAACATTTACTTCTTTATCATGGGAAAATTGCAATTTATTCATACAGTAAGAGCACCCAAACATTTTTCGTCCGGGCGCTCTCAGTATCAGTCATAAATCAGCTCAAACTTCACAATCTCCTCTGCCTGTGCCTTGCAAGCGTTCATCTGCCGCACCCATTCCATTTGATTTTCAGCTTTCAGTTGCTCTGTCACGCCGTTGCGCTTCGCCAGCTCCGGCACGATCAGCTCCATGCGGTTTCGTGCCGCTTCGTCAATCTTGGCGCAATGTTCAAAGAGCTTGTCGGATAGTACCCGCTCATTGAACAGTATCGGGCGGTGCATTTCCAGATACGCCTTGCGGAGTCTGCCGTAGTGTCCGAGGGGCTTGGTCTTGCGGATAACGATGTTCGAGATAAGATAATCACCGTTCTGTGTGTAAGCGATATTCATGCTGTTTGTACTCCTTTCATCGGCTCTCTCTGCGGTAAACTGCTGACAGGGACGAACACGCCCTTTGCAATGTCCTCTGCACGAATGCTGGCTTTCTCGGCTTCGATTTCCGCCTTTTTCCTCTCCTTGATTTTGTCCTCGTATCGCTTCTGCGCTCCGCTGGCTTTACGCTTCAAGTAGTTCTGATGAAGCCTGCCCTTGCGGTCGCGCTCATGCACAAGAATTTTCTCGACAAACTCGTTGAGCATGGCAATGGTCAGCTTGTCGAAGTTCTCATACTTATCAATCAGAGCGATAAAACGGTCAGCGTCCTTTTCGTGCGTTTCATAGCTCTTGATAGCCTTTTCCAGAGCAGAGATTTCAGCGGTAAGCTCGGCTTGCTCCTTTGCGTATTGAACGTCCAGAGTGGCGTATCTGCTGTCGGACAGCTTTCCTAAAATGTTGTCCTCATAGATTTTACAGAGCAGGACTTCCAGCCCGGAAGCCCTCTGTCTGGCGGCAGCAAGGCGTGTGCGCTGTTTCTTAACCTCTGTTGGCTGCTGGCTGGACTGCACTTCCTGTACCACTCGGACAAACTCGGCTCGGTCATACTTTGCATACTCGGCAATGGCTTTGAGCATTTCGGAAACAAGGGACAGTACCACATCTTCATTGATACGGTGCTGGGTCTTGCAGAGCGTTCCGCAAGGAACTTTGATGTACTGTGAGCAGGTGTATTGAGAAATGCGCTTGCCGTTGTTGGTGCGGTGGACATACATCTTGCCGCCGCAATCGGCGCAATAGAGCAAGCCCGTGAGGGGAGCTGCTTCGCCCCAGCCGTCCGGGTAGCGTCTGACATTCCCACGGATTTTCTGCACAAGGTCAAAGGTCTGCTGGGCGCGGCCATCACCCTCCACGCCATCTATAATCTGCTCATCGCCTATGGCGGCGCGGCGCAATATATCGCCTATGCCCTGCCGGTGGCGGTGGGAAGGTTGTCTGCTTTCCGCTTATCGCAGAGGGAATAACCGAATATCTACTCCCTGAGAGCTGCTTTTTGGCGGCTCTCAAATTTTTTGAAAAATTTTTCGTTTTGGGTGAGAGTTTTTTCGATTTTTTGTACCTATATAAGTGAAAGGGTTTTTATCACAATTCCAGACAAACCGGAAAGGGGGGCAAACGATATGTACGATACCTGCAAGACGGGTCGCACTCGTCAAGCAGCGGGTGCGGGAAAACACCCGCCGGAGGCAGCGGCGCGAGGCAATAAGCCTCTCCGCTTTCTGCCTGATGTTATTCACGGCACTTGCCGGGGCGGCGGACGCACTTATAGTGCGGGGACAGACCGCCGCATGGGGCGTGTTCGGCACGAGGCTGCTGCGGGAGGACGCAGGCGGCTATGTGCTGGTGGCCGTCGTCTCCTTTGCCGCGGCGGCGGCGATCACCGCGCTGTGCATTCGGCTCAGAAACAGGAAAAATCAGAAAAAAGGCGGGACAAACAAGCCCGCCCGATACGAACAGGAGGAGAAAAGCCAATGAAGAAACGAATACTCAGCATACTGCTCGTCTGCTGCATGGTGCTGACGCTGCTGCCGGCGACCGCGTTTGCGGCGGAGGTAGAGACCGGCGCACGTGCATCGAACCCGGGCGGTCTGTGCGAACACCACCCGGAGCATGACGAGGCCTGCGGCTATACCGAAGGGACAGCGGAAATTCCCTGTTCCCATGAACACACGGAGGAATGTCATAGTCTAATAACCCGGTGCGTCCATGCGCATACGGCGGAATGCTACACGGCGGAAAGCGTGTCGGAGAATGCCGACGGCTTATCGGAGGCAGAGAACGCAGCACCGACGGAATGCGTTCACGCGTGCACCGAGGAAAGCGGCTGTATCCTTCAAACATCAGACTGCAAGCACGCGCATGACAAGGATTGCGGCTATGCACCGGCTTCCATGGGGAAGCCCTGCACCTATTTATGTGAGATTTGCGATTCCAAGGACGGAAAAACGCCAATGCCTCTGCTCGGGGCAGCCCGTCCCGCTGCCACCCAATACACCTATACGCTGCATTACGATGCCAACGGCGGCAGCGGCGCGCCGCCAAGTCAGAGCGTGGACAGTTCGGAATTTCATGTATGGGTTCCCATATCAGAAATAATTCCAACCCGTGACGGATATACCTTCATGGGTTGGGCGAATTCTCGGACTGGTAAGCCGATATATGGCGGAAACGGCGGTTATACCAGTTGCCTGGTAGTACATGGGTATGATATGAGCACAACCATCTATGCCATATGGGAGGTGCACAATCATAGCTGGGGCGAATGGACCTCCAACGGCAACGGAACGCACACACGCACCTGCATCACGGACAGCAGCCACACCGAAACAGGCAACTGCTCCGGCGGCAAGGCCACCAGCACGGAGAAGGCCATTTGCGAAACCTGTCATACGGCCTACGGAGAACTTTTGCAGCTCACCAAAACGGTCATCACCACCCCGCCCACGCTGCCCTCTAAGGGGTACGTCGGCGAGTGGTACCTTGATGGAGATCTCAAAGGCGGCGAAGCAAAGGCCCAGGGGACGGACATCGTTGTTCCCGGCTCGTTCCGCTTCAAGCACAATTGGGGCGGCGTAGTAGACCCGGGCGAAAACCGCATGGAAATCCTCTTTACCCCCGACGATACGGAGACATACGCCACGGCGGAATGTATCGTCACCGTGACGGGGCTTAAGTACACGATCACAAGTGTCATAGAGAAAGTCATCAACAACATGCCGTTGGGTACGACGTTTGAGGATCTGTGGCTTCCTTTCGACGTCGATGTAAAAACCAACACCGGCGATATCTTCTATTCCATCCCCGTGACATGGGACGGCTCCTCCTATGACCCGAACAAATATGGCGAGCAAATCATTACCGGCCAGCTGGATGTTGAAGGGAGCTTCTACGAGAATGAGCTGGAGCCGACAAGCACGGTCAAGGCCATTGCCAGAATCACGCTCATTGGCGACGAGCCCATTGTGCCAACGCTGGATCCGCCCACCTACTCCAGGCAGATATACAGCGGCGATTTTTGCCAGCTCGCCTTTTCCGACGAGTATCTTTCCGGCGGAAAAGCCACGGCAGATGGCGAAACGGTTCCCGGCGTGTTCACTCTGAACGAGGAGCAGGAATTATACGGCTACTGGCGGAGAGATGGCGGGCTTGTTCAGGTGGGACCGCTAGCGCTCAAGGTCACCTTCACACCCGATGACCTGCAGAAGTACACCACGGCGGAATGTACCGTCAACGTGGACGTCATTCCCCGCAAATTCAGGCAAGCCAATACATCGTATATTGACAATAAAAAGATTGGAACAGCCTTTGAGGATCTCGGTCTGCCGAACGCGTTCTATTTCTTCGCGGAGGCCGATGAACCAAACCACGAGGGAAGCGGGCTGAACGGCAATGTGCCCGGCATCATCAAGTGGGACGATTCAAACTACGACCCCAATTCTTATGAGGAGCAGACCATCTACGGCGAGGTCAACCGCGCCGAATTTGAGAAGTATTACATCGTACCCGAGGGCGCCGACCTCAGAGGAGTAATCAAGGTCACGCTGCAGGCAGACCCGGCCGAGACGGAGATAACGCAGCCGCCCGTATTCCGGTGGAGGAACGGCGATTTTGCGCAGCCCGACAATACCATGTTCGTCGACAGGAGCTTCCAGATGGGAGCCACAGGCGGGGAAACCGCCGATCTTGTGGACGGCATGGCAAAGGTCAAGGGAACGGATACCGTCGTCCCCGGCACGTTCTCCTTCAAGGAGGGTACGCCCAGATGGTTTGACGAGCTGGGCGAGAACGTTGTGACGGTGGTATTCACGCCGACTGACCAGCACGGCTACAGGACGGCGGAGACCACGATCAAGGTCAACGTCATCAAAAATACCTTCAAGCGTTGCGAGGAGCCGGATCCCATTACGGAGAAAAAACTCGGCACGACCTTTGCAGGGCTTAACCTGCCAGAAATTGTGGTCGTCGAGGCTATCGACGGGCTCAGGGTTGGCATGGAGGTTTCGTGGGAGGAATCGTCCTATGACGCGCAGTCCACGGCTTGGCAAACCATCCCCGGTACGCTGGTATTCGACGCTAACGACGAGCACAAGTATCAGCAGCCGGAGCCTGCGGTAACAGCCGCGATCCGGGTGAAGCTCCTAGGTCCGGAGGATGCGCCGGCGATTACTACCACGACGCTGCCCGGCGGCACGGTCGGCTCGCCGTACCACCATCAGCTTCAGGCAACCGGGGGAGGCTTCATTCTGTGGGAGCTTTTCAGTGGCGAGCTACCCGATGGCTTGACGCTGAAACAAACCACCGGCGAGATCAGCGGCACGCCCACTGCGGAACAGACCGCCCAATTTACCGTTCGAGCTCTCAACAGCGTGGGCAACGATAAGAAGGAACTGTCTATTACGATAACCAACGCCCCCACCGCCGAGCACACCATCACCGTCACCACAGCGGGCGGCGGAACGGCTTCTGCAAGCTCCACCTCGGCGACAGCCGGAACAGAAATCACCCTGACTGCCACGCCAAACACCGGCTATCACTTCAAGGAGTGGCAGGTCGAATCTCTGGCAGGACTTGTAATCACCAACAACAAGTTCACCATGCCGGACAGCAATGTGGCGATCAAAGCTATCTTCGAGGAGGATTCACCTTTTGCACCCACCAAGCATACCGTCACCGTGAAAACAGACGGCAACGGAATAGCTTTCGCATCTCCCTTATTGGCCGTGGCTGGTACGGAGATTACCCTGACCGCCATGCCCAAAAAGGGCTACCACTTCAAGGAGTGGCAAGTCATCAGCGGCGGCGTGGCCATCGAGAACAATAAGTTCCTCATGCCGGACAGCAATGTGGAGGTCAATGCTGTCTTCGAGAAGGACGCGCCGCCTGCACCCACCGATCCCGGCAAGCCCAACATCAGCGTCACCGGAGCCTACACCTACAATGGCTCCGAGCATACCGCAACCGTGAGCGGTTATAATCCCGCCACAATGGACATCGCAGGCAACACCGCCACAGACGCAGGCGATTACACCGTTCGCGTCACATCCAAGACCGGCAGATGGGCGGACGGCAGCACTGGGGCCGTGACCGCAGCGTGGAGCATCGGCAAAGCCACGCAGGAAGCGCCTAACGGCTTGATCGGTGTCGCGCCCACTACCGAGGGCGGCAGCGACGGCAAGATCACCGGCGTGGATGCAACGATGGAATACCGTGCGGAGAGCGAGACTATCTACACCACCTGCACCGGTATCGAGATTGAAAACCTGCCTGCCGGCAATTATTTCGTCCGCTATGCGGGGGATCACAACCACTTTGCCAGCCCCGATGCGGAGGTCACAGTGGGTGAGGGTACGCCGCTTGCGGATTGTACGATCACCTTCAACGCAAGCGGCGGCAGCGGCAGCATGGATTCCGTGACCGTCAATGCAGGGACAATTTACATCCTGCCCGCCTGCGGCTTCACTGCTCCCGCCGATCAGGAGTTCAAGGCTTGGGAAATCGGCGGCACGGAGTACAAGGTGGGAGATTCCTACACCGTGCTCGTGGATACCGAAATCAAGGCGCTGTGGGAAAACAGCGTTATTACCCCCACCACCTACACCGTCACCGTCAGTAATGACGGAAACGGCACGGCTTCCGCCTCTCATGCAAAGGCTGCGGCCGGCACGGAAATCACCCTGACCGCTACGCCCAACACCGGCTACCACTTCAAGGAGTGGGAGGTCATCAACGGCGGCGTGACCATCAAAGACGACAAGTTCCTCATGCCGAACGACAACGTGGAGATCAAAGCAATTTTTGAGAAGGACGCATCTCCTGCTCCCACCGAGTTCACCATCACCGTGAAAACGGACGGAAACGGCACAGCTTCCGCCTCTTATGCAAAAGCTATTGTCGGCACAGAGATCATCCTGACCGCTACGCCCAACACCGGCTACCACTTCAAGGAGTGGCAGGTCATGAGCGGCGGCATGACCATCAAGGACAATAAGTTCATCATGCCGGACACCAATGTGGAGATCAAGGCCATCTTCGAGGAGGACGCACCTCCTGCTCCCACCGAGTTCACCATCACCGTGAAAACGGATGAAAACGGCACGGCTTCCGCCTCTCATGCAAAGGCTGCGGCCGGCACGGAAATCACCCTGACCGCTACGCCCCAAATCGGCTACCACTTCAAGGAGTGGCAGGTCATGAGCGGCGGCATGACCATCAAGGACAATAAGTTCATCATGCCGGACACCAATGTGGAGATCAAGGCCATCTTCGAGGAGGACGCACCTCCTGCGCCCACCGAGTTCATCGTCACCTTTGACGGCAACGGCGGTACGCCCTCTGTCGGCAGCATGACCACCACCGATCGGAAGCTGACCTCTCTGCCCAGCGCCTCCCGAAGCGGCAGTTACAGCTTCTACGGCTGGTACACCGAAAAGAGCGGCGGAACAAAGATCACGACGGATACCGTATTCCATACAAATGCCACCGTCTACGCCCACTGGACCTACACCGGCGGCGGTGGCGGCGGCTACAATCCACCCGTCACCTACTACACGCTGCGCTTTGAAACAGGCGGCGGCAGTGATATTCCCAGCGTGCAGGGAACGTACAATACCTACATTGACCTGACAAAGTACGTCCCGACCTGGCGTGGACATGCCTTTATCGGCTGGTACAGCGAACGCAGCCTGACGAACAAGGTTTCCGGTGTTTATCTGACGAAGGATATGACCGTGTATGCAGGCTGGCGCGTGGACGAAAATCCGGGCACAGACGTGAATCCCTTTACCGATATTTCTGAAAAGGACTGGTTCTACGGCGATGTGATGTTCGTCTACGAAAACGGATTGATGCTCGGTACGAGCAAGACCCTGTTCAGTCCGCATGGGACGGTGATGCGCGGCATGATGGCGACCATTCTCTGGCGCATGGAGGGCAGCCCCGTACCGAAGGGCAAAAACAGCTTTACCGATGTGGAGGCCGGAAAGTGGTACGCTGACGCGATCACATGGACGGCGGAGAACGGCATTTTCGCGGGCTACGGCAAAGACAAGTTTGGCCCGGACGATCCCATCACCCGCGAACAGCTTGCAGCCATCTTCTACCGCTACGCAGACTACAAGGGCTACGATCTGACCGTCAAGGGAGATCTGGACAAGTTCAAGGACGCGGACAAGATCACGGATTACGCAAAGACGGCGATGCAATGGGCGGTCGGCAGCGGCCTTGTGAAGGGAAAATCCGGCAATCTGCTTGACCCGCAGGGCACGGCGACCCGCGCTGAGATCGCCGCCATGCTCCACCGCTTCATTGAGAAGTATAAGCTGGTGCAGGGCAAGGCTCCCGGCGGTCTGATGGGCTGGATCGACCCGAAGCGGCTGCAAATCATCGAAAAGTAAACAGGCTCACCTTTAGGGGTGCGGGCAAATAGCCCCGCGCCCCTTTTCGGTTTCATTCGTCAGGAAAGGCGGTTGCTCTTTTGAACAACCGCCTTTCGCCATTTCTATCCGATTTGAGCAGAAAGGAAATCAGTCTATGACAAAAGAGTACGGGAGGTGTCGCTGATGCGGCTTGCCGCCGCACTTCTTCGCCGTGGGCTGCCGCTCCCCGCCGCTCTCCATTTGGATTCGACCGCAACACCGAACAAAAACATCCAAAGAGCCGGTCGCCTCTTATAAGGAGGTCAGGATCGGCAAGACCCTCTATCGCGTGACAAGCGTGTTTTCCGGCGAAAAGGACCTTGGCAGGACGCTGGAGCAGCTTGCAGTGCGCCACACCATGACAGAGCTGGACGCTCCCGCGACCGCGCAGCCCTGTCACGCATCGTAACTGTACTCTTACAGCACCAGCCATACATACAAAAAGGTCTTTTTTATAATTAAACACACACTAATTCATCTGACATTTCTCTACGAGCGTATCATAAATTTTCTTTGTTTCTGATTCATCTGCGCCATTTACCACCAATATTTTTCCGCCTATATCCATAACTACATATGAGTGGCAGGATGCATGGGTGTAGCGGATATAATCTCCATAAATATCATTTCTGAAATTCCCCATACCATACTTCAGGTTTCCCATACCATTTGTTCTGCGATCATTCCCATTCTGAAATAAATTTTCTTTGTATGAGATACTGTCAATCTGCTCATAATCCACTGTATAATCTCTCCATCCCTGTGCCTCAACAGTAAAATCATTATCATGGAAACTGATATCAATACTCCCCCAGAACAAAGTCCATATAGTAAATATTATGACAAGAACTGATACGATTACATATATCACGATTGTTTTCTTGTTATACTGGATTTTTAATTTTTCTCCGGCTGCCATTTTTTTCTTATAAAAAAGATAAGAATAAAGAATGCTGACAATTGCAGCAGCCATAATGCTCACAATATACAAAACCAAAGCAGCAATGCTTTCTCCAAAAAGGCCGCAAAGCATACATAGGACACCTGATGCCACCCATAATTTTCCACTAAATCTATGAGTTGCACTCCAGTTTTCTTCATCCTGCAGTGTCCATACAACCCTGATTCCTATGGTGTTATTCTGTTTCACCTTCGGCAAATAATTTCCTATGATCATAAACAGTAATCCTGTTCCAAAGTAAATTACTGCCATAAACAGATTCTCACTATCCGCATCCATACTGATCAGTCTTGCCATACCATTATAGATTAATGCGGTAACAGGTATTATCCATATGACCATCCCTATAACCTTGCTGCTCTGCTGTCTGTTCCTGTTGTCATAAAAGATGATTGTCACCAGTATACAATCTGTCACTACAAAAAACACGTTTATCCATATGCTCTGCGCCATCGTAAAACCCACCAAAATTCCTGCAAGCATTACCAGTACAGAACAGATCAATGTACCTTTATATTTTTTAATCATTTCCTTCATGATCCGATACCCCCTTTAAATCTGTGATCCACAACATAACATCTTCCAATACAGAAGTATTTAGTTCATAATAAATAAATTTTCCTTCCCTTCTGCTCCTGATCAGCTCAGCATCCTTTAATATTGCCAGATGTCTGGATATGGACGCCCCCGTCACCGAAAAATGTTCACATATCTCTCCTGCTGAAAGCCGTCCGCCCTTTAACAAATTTAAAATCTCACGTCGTATTGGATCTGCCAGTGCTTTCAGTGTATCCTGTAATCCCAATAGTTCATCACAGCCTTTCATTTAACATTTAACCTAATTGTTAAATATAATATAGTATAAGAACCTTCATATGTCAAGTACAGTCTCCTACTGCTTATTACTTTTGCAGCCTTCGCGTTACTGTTCATACATCACTATCCCGAGACATACAAGCCAAAATCCCATTGCCGCAGGCAATCTGGAATGAAATTTGGGCTACGTTACTGTGAACGGAGTGAACAGTGTATATTCCGACCAATGAGCCGGAATTTGCAGATCACCATAGTCTTGTCATCGACCTTTTTGATTTTCTATTTTCTCACCTTCTTTTTACATCCATTACCCCAAAAGGGTAAAAAAATAGCCATCTGAATGGTTAGTCCAAATGGCTTATGTGATAATCCTTACTGGATTATTTATTCTTTTCTTTTAGTTTTAAGATATATTCTTCTTCTGCCTGTTCTAATCGTTTCTGAATAGCTTCCTCCGATGGCAACTGCGATTTTATTTCTTGTAAGCGTATATTATCGTAAGTTGCGACTCCCATAGGTGTCTCTATTCCCTGAAAAGCCCACTGAACCTCTGTCTGATCCTTATCTTTACATATCAGAAGACCAATTATTGGATTATCGGATCCTGATTTCATTAACTCATTGACCGCATTTACATAAAAGTTAAGTTTTCCTGCAAACTCTGGTTCGAATGATACTGCTTTAAGTTCAACAACTACATAACAGCGAAGCTTAATATGATAAAAGAGCATATCTATTTTTCTTGTTTTACCAGCGACAATAATCTCTTTCTGTCTTCCTATAAAGGCAAATCCTGATCCAAGTTCTAGCAAGAAGCGTGTAATATTCTGCTCTAATGCATCTTCCAACTCTTCCTCATCACGCCCTATGGAAAGTAATACAAAGTTGAAATCATAAGTATCTTTTACGATTTCCTGTGCAAGTTTTCCTTGTATGGCAGGAAGTTTTTCCGCAAAATTAGTAAGTGCATTACCTGATGATTGGTATAAATTTGCTTTTATACAACCAACAAGTGTACTCCTGCTCCAGCTTTCTTCTATTGTTTTTCTCACATAAAATAAAGCTTCTTCTATTGTTTTACATTTTGTTACTATTTCCACATGATGTCTCCATGGTACAAATCCGAAGATTGCAGGAAATTCTATTTCTGCACCAGCTTGGTGCAGTTTTTGATTTTCACTAATTTCTGCACCAACCTGTTGCAGTTTTAAGCTGTTTAAATCGATACTGT
>NZ_JBBKBP010000036.1:0-18577 GCF_037890165.1 Blautia sp. HCN-1074 | reverse complement strand
TTACTCGGTAACTGAGTTGCCAGAGCATCTGAATCAAGGCGGGATACCGCCTTTTTTCAGGGTGCATCCATGACACCACTACTGTTTGCTCTTTAGAGCTATACAGCTACTTTTATTATTTTCGGTGTTTTCAGTCCGGTTACGGACAGTTCTCTTTTTACTCCGGATACGGAGTGATATTTTCTCAGGATATTATATGCGCCTACGGCATCTGCGTTATAGGTTCTGTTTCCATCTCTGTACAACCCTCTCTCTTTCCGTTTGGACGGCTCTGCATATCTTTTCCCCACTTTCGGTGACAGCGGACTGCACTGGCTGGTATAACTTTCTTCCTGTTTTATAAAACGGATCCCATATCTTTTCAGCTTATATTCCAGCATGATGTAGATCCTGTTATACGGCAGGCTGTGGAACTTCTGGTTTGTCCTGTGTCCCAGATCTTTTTCTCTCCGGATGTTCCGGATATCCCCTGTAACGACACAGGTGATTCCCTGTTCCCGGCAATATTCTGCAACATATCTTGTAATCTTGTGCAGATAGTCCGTTACTGAGTCTTGTTTTCTCTTATATAACTTCCTGATATGTTTTGATGTGACCGGATGCTTTACTCCCTTTCCGGACTGCTGTCCATACCACTGGGTCTGCACCCTTGCGATCTCTTTATGGAAATATCTTTCCAATTCAAGGTACTTCCTGCCCAGGATAAACGTCTTCCCATTTTCGGAATCATAACACGTCATAAGATTATGAAGCCCAAGATCAATAGCCAGTTCATGTCCGTTCTGTGGAAGTTCTTCCTGGTCAGGGACCTCATAAACAACAATAATTTTACAGTTTCCCTTCTCCGGCGGGTAGATCCGCAGCTGTTTGATCTGATCCATGCCCCTGAAAATCTTATTTTCAAGGTAAAGAAAGTTTTCATGGATCTGATACGTTTCTTCCATATATTTTTTTAATGCCTTTGGAAGGCACAGGCGGACTCTGCCCGTATCCCGCTCATGCACGATCCCCATCTGCATATAGGTAATGGGGATACTTTCCTGCTTAAACCGCGGCAGTCTGGGAGTCTCAATCCCTCCGGATCTTTTCAGGGCGTAAAAAGACTTCCATGCCTTGTCCAGCAGCTTACAGACTTCCTGGGCGGTCTGGGACGGGAGCTGTTTATACCACAGATTCTCTTTATGGGCTTTTTTCTGATAATACCAGTCCGGATACTGCTCAATCCCAGTTTCTTTGTAATGCTGACGCTCGTAATTACAGACATTCCAGAGCTTGGATGCTGCATAGCACATATGTCCGATGAGATTCGCATATTCCCGGCTGACCTTTATGGATGTTTTCTTTGACAGCAACATTTCCTCTCCTCCATAGTATCAGGAAGCTTTGCTCTGATGTTCGATATACCTGCGGATATTTTCTTCCGATACAGATCCGACTGTTTCCACATAATAGGAATGGTTCCACAGCTCCCCTTTCCAAAGCTGGTTTCTTATTTCCGGAAAACGTTCGGAAAGTTTCCTGCCGGAGATCCCCTTCAGGTATTTCACTGACCATACCATATGATAATTAATATTATGCACACAAGTACGGTAATGTATAAGATTTTCTTTCATACATATATAATACCATGATATCAAAAATTCCGCAATAAAATATCGAACATATTTTCTTTTTATAATGCTGGATACAGCTTTTTATAAGGAGAAACCGTTTTGTTATTTTTATTTATTATGAGCGCAGATATGCACAGTTTACGCTTTCATCTCGGTAATTGAATTGCCGAGGATTCCCGCTTATTATCCTAAAAAGGATATCTGCTAATTCTAAAATATGCTGGCAGATATCCTTTTATTTTCGTGCTATGTAGTTTTTAATATCAATTATAATAAAAAATATTTTCCTGTTTATCTGTTATTATAAAGCAACAATAACTTTATCATGGAATACTTCAGGAACTTCTTCTTTGTCTAAAGATACGCTGATCACAAAAGTAACGTTAAACTGTTTACCAATTTCATCTAACTGTTCCAGAGTACCTGTAATATCTTTTTCCTCCAATTTAGATACTTTAAGGAAACTGTCAAGATAAATCTGCTCAAGATCGTGATCCTGAGAAAGAATACCACAGATAAATCCAACAAATTCATCTGCATTTTTAATAGGAAATCCTGATACATCAATCAGACGTACCTTATTATTAAGCTCATACATATGTTTTGTGCTCTTGTCTAAGTAGACAATACTTCCATTTGCCTCTTTTACTGCACTATTTACCTTATCTAACAGTACTTTTGTTTTGCCTTTGCCTTTCTTTCCTACAATCAGTTCAACCATGCTGTTTTCCTCCTTAGACACATATAATATTAATTTTGACTAAAAATTTCAATTAATATGTTATATATTATAGTGCATATTATTCAAAAATACAAGGGGTATTTGATCTTTTTTGTGAATTTTTATTGATTTTTTGAAATTCACTTGATTTTACTGACCTTTTCGGCATCATACGTATCTTATGACATTTCACTTATGCATTTATATATTCATGTATCTTTTTATATCTTCGTATATTTTGGTGTACGATTGGTGTAAAATTGGTGTAGTAAAGGTATTTTTGACCGTTTCAGAATCAAATTGGTGTAAGCTTATTGTTACAAAACTGTTAATTTTGGTGTAAGCTAGTTATTTTTTATCTAAAAATGGTGTAAGCTTATTACATTATGAAATACGTCTATTGTTAAGCTTCTGAATCTCATTTGTTAATCGTTCATTTGTGACATGATTATACAATTCCATCGTCATTTTCATAGAAGCATGCCCCATGATATCCTGCAATGTTCGTGGATCTATACCAGCTTCTGCCATACGACTGCAACCCGTATGTCTCAGGAGATGTGGATGTATATGTGGTAATGGTTCTATTGTTCCACCAAACTTTTTGATATCAGAATTATAATCGTCTACAATACGATTCAGAATACGTCCAATAGTTTGTGTGATAAATGGTTTATTCTGCCTGTTAGAAAATACAAAATCCTTATATCCATCTACTTCGATCTCTGTTTTCTTATCCATCTCAATCTGATTTTTCATCTGTTCCATAAGCGCATCCCTTGCGGCATTTGATAATGGAACATTACGAACACCAGATTTAGATTTAGGAGTAAGTATTTGATATTGACAAGCATCTTTTCCTACATTGTTATATTGTAACTGGTGAGTGATATTTACAAAGCCATGTTCTAAATCTACATCATCCCATGTCAAACCACAAACCTCTCCAACTCTCAGAGCAGTTTCAAGCATAAATACAAACAATGGATAATAATATGCATACTTGCTATTTTTAATATATGTAAGAAAATTGTCCTGCTGCACCATTGTCAATACATCTTCTGGCTCTGTATCTTCTCCACGAATTTCTTTTCTACAATTAATACATGGATTGCTTCTTATTATATTATCCTCAACTGCCATTTTCATGCATGGAGATAATACACCTGCAACGATCGTATTAATAGATGGTTTTCCTAATCCCTTTTCAGACATTGATTTTAACAGAAGAATAACATCTGATTTAGTAATATCCTTTAATGTCATGTTCCCAAATCTGGTATTCTTAATATAGTTCTCCCAACTACGTTTATAATTACGCTTGGTAGATGGAGATATGCTTCCTTTTAACTCTAAATATTTCTCAAAATATTCATTAAAAGTTGTTGATCCTGCCTTATATCCAATACCATCATCAATATCTCTCTGGATAAGCTTTTCCTGTTCACGCAGTTCATTTAGGTTTTGCGCATATATCGTTTTTCTTGTACCATCAAGATCTGTGTAACGATACATATAACTGCCGTTGCTTCTCTCACTCTCCCCTTTCTTTAAAACTCTGCCTTTGCTATCTTTTCTTTTATTACTCATTTAAACATATGCTCCTTTCATTTTCTCGAAAGAGCATTACATCTATGCGTTTACCTTATCATACGCATTATGCTTTTTCAAGAATATTATTTTAAAATTGTTCTATATTAAATCACAGTAATCTTTTCAAGATACTGCTCAAATAGCTTTCGTTTGATAAGCTTCTTTTTACCAACATTCAGCACAAAATCATCTAATCCATTATTAATCCTGTCTCTCAATGTAGACTCCCCAATGCCAGAATACTCTGATGCTTCTTCTATTGTTAAATTCAATTTCATCCACCAAGGGATATTTTGCTTTTCCATTGAATCACCTTTCTCTATATATAAGAAAACAGGCTACAACCTATTAAGCTATAACCTGTTACCATTTATTGCATGCTATATAATTTTATCTTACAAGCCAACGAGCAATCTTGTATCGAAGCCCGCTGCCACCGTAAATTTTTTTGCATTCTTCTTTAATATCACGAATCTCTTTAATCAATGAAGCGTATTCATCTCTCATATTTTTCATATTTTCATTTAATTGTTGCCATTTGTTCAATTCAATAAGGCATTTCTTAGATATATATTTATCAAATGTCTTTTGTACTGCGTTAATAAAATCTTCATTGCGTTCCAATTTTTCGGATAATTCCTTATAAAATTGTTTTTCTTCTTCTTCACTTAACTGTTTATATTCTTCCATATTCATGTTTTATCACCTCTATCAAAAGAGGGACTTATACAAGCCCCTCATACATCAGTTTGCATATTTATATTATTTTGTTATATTTTGCTAAAGAGCTTTTACCCATAACTCTATCAATAGTCATAGCGCAAATCAGTTTTTCAAATTTCTTGCTCCTAGCCATTTCTTTAATGAAATCGTCAGTATTTTGAACATTTGGTAAGTTAAATGTAAGATTATCAAATTGATTTACAACACTACTTGAATTATCAACATTCTTCACACCAAACTTTTCGCCATCACTATAATCACTCAAGAATGAACCAGGATTCCCCATGAAGTCCCATAAGTTCTTAGTCATATCTGCGTTCAGCACAGACACATCTCTACTTAATGGAGTCAGAATACTACCATCATTTCTGACAATAGCTTCTTCACCATGTTCCTGTGTCCAAGCTAACTGGTCATTCGGAACTCTCATGATACCAGAAGCATAGCCTTTCAACTGACTGAGTTTTACCCATCCAAGTTCAGTGCCATCTGTAGCATCAATAGCATATGGATATTTAGAACCCTTATTGATTCGTGTAATCTTAACTTTCTTACCAAGATACATATTACCAGATGCACCAGTGCCATCAGATGCTTCATAATATCTACCAGAAGAGAAAGTAACTTTATCACCTGCTTCGGCTTTATTATTACCTGTCTTTTGTTTATTATCATTCTTATGAAGTTTATCGTATTCACCTTCGCTCCAAAGAAGTGCGCCATCCAAATGATGATCTTTACCATCACCAGTATTGGTGTTAGTATTCGTCTTATTATCATCTGTTTTTCCTGTATCAGTCTTATTATCAGTCTTTGTCTGAGTAGGTTGCTGTAACATCTGGTCTGCTTTAGCAATCCATTTTTCAGCCATAGCATTAATAGCATCAATCATGTCTTTCTGTCGATCATAGACATTTCCAATAGCAGTTGTGACACCTGTAAATCTGGTATCAAACTTGCCATCATATAGAGAAAGAGCCTGACTCTGACTTGTCCAGATAGTCTGCATCTCACCAGACAATGTATATCCAACCTTCTGAGATTCTGTCTGTAATGTCTGAGAAATATTAGATGAATTACTATTGATACTTGCAATAGCATCAGAAATCAATACGTCAACATTATCCATTCTGTCATCAAGAGCTTTCTTGTAGTCCTGCTTGAGTTCATCAAGAAGTTTCTTCTGGTCAGAAATGTATTTGTCATACTGTGTTTCTTCCATATCATCCTGTGCAGATTTCAAATCCTCTTTGAGTTTCTGCAACTTCGCTTTATTCTCTTCGGAATTATCACCTTGTAGAGAAGATAACTGTTTCTGTAGAGAAGCAATCTTTTCTGACTGTTCACCAATTTTCTTTCTGTACTCATAAAGATCTTTTGATGAATCAAGTAAATCAAGATACTTGTCAATCAAATCATCCAGAGCGTCCAACTGTTTATCAATGCCATCCTGAATCAAATCTTTGATAGAATCTTTTTCATTCTCAGCAGATAAGATAGCTTGTTGCTGTGCATCAATCAGTTCATTCTTACGGTCAATGAGTTTCTGATTGTTAGGATCATTCGCAAGTTCCTCGCTGATTTTCAGCATTTCTTGCTTATATTTATCTGCTTGTGCCATATAAGTATTATAGTTGACACCATGCAATCCCATAGTAGCAAGACCTTGTTCTGTCATATTGCCATCTTTGTCATACATATCCTTATGGCTCATAAGGTCAATAAGGAAATCTGACTCACTGGTAATACGACCGATAGCATCCTGTAACTGGTCAAACTGTTCCCATTTAAGATCACGAATAGATGCTTGGAACTCAACCACTTTGTTTTGTGCTTCTTTCAAGCTAATCGCAACCTGGTCAATCTCATTCTGCATCTCATAGTATTCTTCCGTACCTTCTTTGATTCCGCTATTTGGATCTGCTACTAAATTCGCAAAGTTACGTTTCATTGCGATATACTTCTGAGACAGATTGTCAACAATTTTCTGTTGCTGTCCCATCTCTGCTTCGTAGAATTTCGTACTCAAATTGTAACCCTGTGTCTGCATCCTATCCATGTATGCTTCATACATAGAGTTCCTGTTTTCCCATTGAGAAGTAAAGGAATCATAATAGTTTGCAATATTCTCAAGTTTCTTCTTTGCATTTTCTACGATAGACTGTGCATATTCTGCCTGAGATTGTGCCGCTTCGCTTGTTGCTTTATCCAAAGCTTTCTGTTCAATCCGAAGTTTCGTGCTTAAATCAGCAGATTTCTTGACTTTTTCATTATAGTCCTGAATCCATTTCAGCACTTTTGAATCAGTGATACCTTTTGTGCTTACTGTTTTACCTGCCTTTAATGCCTTTTGCTGAGTTTTATTCAACTTAGACATGACAGCTTTATTATTCAGAAGTTTCTTCTGTGATTTTGTTTTATTAGCATTAGCAGTATCGGAGTTGCTTTTTGCTTTCATGTAGCTATCACGAGTCTCTTTTAAAGCTTTCTGACGCTGTTTATTCTGTTCCTTGAGATTCTTGGTTTCCTGTGTAAGAAGCATATTCTGGTATACATATGATTTCTTACCTTTTGTTGTCGCAAGAATCTGTTGTTCCTTAGTAGAACCTGCATATAACTTCTCTTTATTCTTCTGAGCCTTAGTCAGATCATCAAGAGCTTTTTCGTCTGCTTTCTTAGCATTATCATATACTTTTTGTGCAGAAGCTTTCTCTTTTGCATCAGCGTTATATGTCTGTGCCGTAGACTTCAATATATTTGACATTCCAGAAGTCTTAACAGCTTTACCTGCCTTAACCTTGGAAGCAATAGTATTACCTTGTTTCAAAGAACTGTTATATGATTTCGCATATTTCAGTGCAGAACCTTTCAATCCCTTTGTATTTACTGCTTTACCTTCACGAATTGCCTGTGCAATTGTATTGTAAGTAGCCTTATCTGTACTAGACTTTGCGGCACTTTTCAGTTTCTTGCCTATGGATTTTGTCTGTTTCTCACTTGCCTTGATAAGTGTATTACCTGTAGACTCTGCATCAGCCGTAGCAGATTTTAAAGTCTTACTTGCTTTTGCACGAGTTTTCTTAGTTGCGTTTCTGGCAGTTTTAGCCTTATCAACTCTATTCTGTGCATTGCCAAGACCAGGATTATCAACCTTAATCTGATTCTGCATTGCTGCGATTGCAGAATCACCAAGAGAAATCGTATCAGAAACGGAACTTAAAGACTCCATCTTGGTCTTTAATCTGTCAATCTTTTTCTCTGCCTTTTCCGTAGGCATATTTACGATTGTTTCATATAATTCCAGAAGTTTGTTGTTTAGCTCCTGTACTGTGTCTTTACAATCTTGCGCTGAGTTATAATAGGTCTGGAAGTTCTTTACATCTTTGGCGAGTTGCTTACCTGTATCTGTAGATGTATCAATATCCTCTACGGATAATGTACCATTGATTACTTTATTCTTATAGTCATCACTAATTCCAATAGAATTAGCTTTGTTCATATAAGCAGTATATCCCTGTTCATTCGCCTTGATTTGTTTTTCTACTGCTTTGACCTGTCTTTTGAGAAGCACAGTTTTGAAAGCAGAAGATATATAGTCCGTATCCATAATTTTTCCTCTATCATTGTTAAATCGGTAGAACTAAGGAAGTACCTTGCAATGTTCTTTACCAGTTCACAAACTGACCTATATTAATAGTTATTCTTCAATAATCTTGAATGTATCTTTCTCAATTTCTACCATTACACCACAATGTTTCAATACTAAAGCATTCTTCTCCACGCCTAACTCTTCTTCCATGCACTGTAAAGATTTCTGTAACACCTGTCCACATTCCTCTAATGGATTACTGCTCATATCTAATGTACTGAAATAAATATCTTTCTCTGTCTGTCCAATCTTCAGTGTAAACAGCACATCACCATCCTGTTTAAATACTAAGATTCCACCTACATCAAATTTCTGCTCTGAAAGCATATCACCGGTTGCCTGTTTGATATCCTCAGTGCAAAATACCTGTTTACCACCACAATCACACATCGGTGCTTTTAAAAAGTTGATAGTGCTATCCAGTCCAAGTGTTCCAAATGTTACGTTATTAAGTTCTCTGTTCATCATCATAATTTTTTCTCCTTTTCTTATCTGTTCTATATCATTCTCTGTTACTTAGTCCCTATGAAATTAACTCAGCATACTTGGCAAGTTCGTTAAAATACATTCCCTGTTCCGGGGACTGAATGAAATTATTCTCATCCACAACATGATAGACCTCAACACCGTAAGCATTTTGAAGTGTCTTTACATACAGTCCTTCTTTCTCCAAAGCTTTTCGGATCATGCCTAATGTGAGTACAGGTGTTACATTTGTTGCAAGTAATCCTTTTTCATTTTCTCCTGGTTCAAATTCAACTGTATCATTCTTATCAAGATACTTCTTCCCTTTTGGTAGGTTGATACTGGAATAATGCATAAAGTAATCTGTATCATCCGCTGTAATAAATCCGTATCCTTTTTCTCCGTCAAACCATTTAACTGTTCCTGTTAATACATTCTTCTCTTCTGACATTTTCAATTTTTCCTTTCTCTCTATATATAATCAGTACGGGAATCGAACCCGTGTTACCTATTAGTTCTCTATTTCATTTAATAATCTGTATATAGCAGCATCTCCTTAATCTCTTGTGGTGTAACACCATCAGTAATGTCAAGTTGCATTAAAACATAAATATCCCTTGCACACATCCGTCCAATGTCCAACAATACGTGTCCTACAGCAACCTCATATTTAATATCAATCATCTCTGCAAAACATCCTGACTCACAAAGGAACTCTAATTCTTCTACAAATTGATCTGGTGGGTAGTTTCTTACCATATCAACTGAATAAATCTTGCCACCGATAACGGATAACTTCTTATTATTAATAGCATCCAATAATTTCTCAGGTGTTGTATTTCTCTTCATGTTTTTTTGCTCCTATATTTTGAGTGGTACATTGCACCAGATAATACCGATGCAATGTACTATATATTAGTTAATTCTCTGTTACATGGTCAAATAAGGCTATTACATAACTTTTATTTCGTACTCCACCTAATTCTTCCGCAAGAATTGATTTTTCACTCTTAGTGAGATCAGTCCACTTGTTGGCAATAATCTCAATTGCAGCCTCATATGTGGTATCTTTCAAACTGTCTCCGAAAATATTTGTCACATATGTATTCGGATTTTCACCTTTGCTTAAAGCATCCAAATTCTCTGCTACAGCATTTACTACATGTTTAGATATATCTTGACTTGCACGTGTTTCTTCGGAAATGATTTCTATTGTCTTTTCTTTGGTTAAATCTCTTGCATTGTTTCCTGTATCAATGCCAAGATTAAAATATTCCGAAGCAATTCTATGTAAATATTCATAGCATGCTTCAATAATTCTAGCTCTATGCTCTGGTTCAATAAGGTCTAAGCCTTTTGGATTGATACATATAAACATATTTTCATTGTCAAATCTGACACTTACATGATTTATCACTTCGATAAAATCTTTCTCAGAAATCATATTCTGAATCTTTTTATGATTTCTGTAATATGTATCAGATGAAGCTTTAAATTTCTCAGTAATACATTTTTCGATTTCCTGATTATCAATGATTAGTCCAATACCTGCTACGATTTTTTCTGACATAATTTCTAATCTCCTTTTTACTCAATATATCTTTATGCTACTTATTTCTCTGTCACAATTTCTGATTAGTTCTTTGCAAAATATTCAGATACCGTCTCTTCAAAAAATTCATTGCATAAGTCATCAAATTTCTTTTTATCGTCACCAGAAACAGCATCCTCATCGTTTGGATTTACTGATACATTCAGGTTCCCATTTCTAAAACTCACATTGACATTTTTAATAACATTGGCAAAATCTTTTTTGGAAATCATGCTCTGAAGCTTTTTATTACCGTTATAGTATTTACCACATGAGCCATTAAGCTTCTTAGCAATATCTTTCTCAAGTTTTTTACCTGTTTCTTTCATAATTCCACTCATAATACTTTTTGACATAATTCTAGTTCTCCTTTTCTTATTCTCTTACAATTTCAAATCCTGCATATTCTGCAACTTCTTCAAGTGACATACCTTTATCAGATGTTTGAATAGCATTGTTATCATCCAGCACAAGCCAACGTCTATTGCCGTATTCATCTTTCATTGATTTCAGATGAAGATGCTCTTTACCTAATGCCTTGCGCATCATATTTAATGTAAGAATCGGCTTAATATTATAGGCACACACTGATCCTTTATCATTTGGCTCACTTACTTTGAACTCTACGTTGTCATCAGCATTTGGTTTACCGCCGTAGTTCTTATTCAGACCGCTGATATGAAAGAAATACTCCTTCCCATCACTTGTACCAATGAATCCGTAGCATTTTTGCTGATTGTAATATTTAACAGTTCCGTACACTTTATTAATTCTCTCCTTTTCTTATAAATCAGACTTCTCTATTTTTAAATGCTTCAAGACTTCTATCTGCATCATCAATAATTTTCTGGAATTTTGCTTTTTCTGCATCAATTAATTTCTTCTGCCGATCAGTAACTTTGGTTATGATTTTATTTCTATTGCAACGCATTTTAATTGGCATTGAACATCCATCCAATTCTTCTTTTGTATGATGTCCGTTGATAATAGTCACCATATCTCCATCAATAGCAATAACTGTTACCTCTCGTGGAATACCACCTTCACCCTTGAATAATTTGTAATAATGACCGTATACTCTTAATTCTTCCATATCTATTATCCTTTCTCTCAGTGGACAGGTGCAATCCCATCCACTGATATTGATATATATTTCTCTGTGTGTCTTAAAGTTCCACTACATATTTACGTGATGGAATCTCAATCTCTTTATCCAGTTTGATTGACTGATTCACAATCATTCTGAGGACTTTGCAAACATACTCTTCGTCACCTCTGATTTCAGAAGGCTTTATCAGTATCAGATATGGATCAAGTTCATTGGCATGTTTTACAAGAAAATCAGCATACATATCATCAATCTGTTCTGCCTTTGGTAATGTCTGAAATTCAAGCCCTGTGTTAATTATGGAAGGAAGTTCAACTTCTTTTCTGTTTGCTTTATGACAATCGTCAATATAATCCTGTAATGATTTATTGAGACCATCGGCACACGCACCCATAAAGAAATTACAAGTATTTGCCATATGGTACACTGTATCTCTGACATAGACTCTATCTTCCATCGGAATCAGGTCAAATTTCAATGATGTCAAAGTGTCCAGATACTCCATTCCCAGTGTAATAAGCACTTTGGAATATAGATTCTTGACTAATGTACTTCCCATCCATTTGGTATAAACTTCGTTGAATAATTCCATAACTTCTGGATCTGCGTTAGGATCTTTCAGATTCTCATCCTGTTTTAATTCATTGATTGGAATATCCCACTTTCCCATATCAACAAAATTGTGCTTGCTGTTGGTGTTTCTTCCTATATTATTGTTTCTCTGCTCTTTCGCTGCTTTTCTTCTCTCTGCTCTGTTCATGTTCTGAATCCTCCCTGTATTAACGTCTGAGTACGCTAAAATTGATATTGTATACTTTCATGCGAATGGAATAACAGGTATCTCTCTCGCTGAGTTTATCAATGCGTTCAATGCTGTCCGTTTTGAGCGTGAGTGATGCCTTGTCCTTAGATGCGAAAGTAATCTCTTTCTTGTTTTCGTCATAGTGAACTTCTGCAAAAGGAATCGCTACTCCCATTATTTTTTCACATACTTCATATGAATTGATAGCAATCATTACTTTTGCATCTCCAACCCACTCCATAAACTGTTCTACTGTTGCTGAATCTTTGGTCATCATGTCTCTCGTCCTCCGTATAAATTATTTAATTTCTGGTGTCTTTGTTACATTGAATGCCAGTCCATCATCTAAAGTAATAACGTAGCTTTCCTCATTCATAGAGGAAATATTATAAATATTGTCAGTTTCAAATATCAAACTTGCATTGCACCCGTAATAAAATACAAGTTCTTTATTTTTATCATCATGAGACACTGTTGCATTACTCAATTCCATCGCTGCTCTGCTATATACACTTGGTTCCACATCTACGTGTGAATTACCAATCTGTTTCATAAATTCCTCGACTGTGATATAAAGATTTCCCATTACTATATCCTCCTGTGTTCTTACTTGTTGTTTTGTTATAGGTTACTTGTATATTCCCTATCTGTTACTTGTTCATAGTTGTTCGTAACTTCTCAATCTAACCCTTCCAATAATTCCAGACTTGTACGTTTACGCTTGCTTACTGACTTATTATCTGGAACAACTGGACTTTCAATCTCTTCTAAATCATCAAGTAGAGTTAAAGATTGTCTACGATTGAGCCTAGCACGTTGTTCATCTGAAGCATCTTTACCAAGTTTCTTAATATATTCAACTGGAAAAGATAATCCTGATGCACAGGCTATATTGACCGCTCCATTAGATCCTGTAAAAATGTTTTCTGGAACACCAATAGCTTTTTCAATTTCATGCTCGTCAATCTTGTTTTTGCCTTGATTGATGATTCCAAGGTTTCCAACAATACCATCTGCATTGATAGGAAGAAAAATATTTTTAACTGTTAATGCTTTTACCATGTCAGAAGTAGTTACTTTATTATTCTCTGAATTTTTATCAGATAACATAGCAATCACAAATGCACCGTTATCTTTCAGCATCTTCATCTTTTCAGAATCATCAAAGTTTGATCCACTGGAATAGGAAGTATCACTTAAAAATGCATCCAACATATTTACCAGAATCGTATTAATCTTTTTCAAATCTGAATAAGATTCGTTATTTACAAAGATGATGGCACCCAGTTCTTCAATCTGCATAAGTTCTTTTGCAACGTTGTACGCATTCAGTCTTTTCTGGATTGACTCATCTTGTCTTGGCATAAGAATTACTGGAACAACAATCTTATCTGGATTTTGTACCAGAATTTCAGATACAAATGGAATACATCCTGATCCTGTTGAACCACCGGCAGAAGCAATCACAATAATGATTTTCTTCTCTATTTCTTTAAGTTTCTTCAATATATGCTTATTACCCTTTAATGCTCCATAGGCAAGTTCTCTATTTCCTGCAAGACCGTCATATCCTTCAAGCCTCATGCTATTTTTTGCATTGGGAATACTTTTAATATCCTGTTCTGATCCGTTTACCGAATATGTAAGATAATTTCTCTCCTGGAACTCATAAGTTACAGTCATACCGCCAAAACCTAAACCAATAACTGCCGTTGAATCTTTAAGCATGTTCGTTCTCCTCTTCATTCTTTATTAGCTTCAAGCCTTTTTCTGTGATGTAATATGTGTATGCTTGCCAATCTCCACATCCACGCTCTACATATCCTTGCTCCCATAATGTTTTAAGTTTGCGAGAAGTTGTTGATCTGCATGATTTTGACATTCCCATAATCTCCTGTAATGTCATGCTATGAAAATGACTGGTACAGTTTTTCTTTTTCAAAATCTTTAGCAATACATAATCTAATCTGTTCATTTGATAAATCACCTCCCGTATTTATCACTTCTCTGTTTATTAGTTACTCCATAGTGTGCTATAGGATGGTAATACAATCTACTAATGTCCTACAGCTACTCACTCAAAGGTAAAAATTTTTGATTCCATTTTATAACTCAAAACGGAATCAAGTTTTACTTATTGATATCTCTTATGCCATCCTCTCGAAGTATAGATTTGTTCTTCATCTTCTTTCTTTTTATATCTGTCGATTTTTTCTCGATACTTTTCAATATACGGTATTATGTCACCTGCATATCCAGATCCAAACTCAAATTTACAATCATAATAAGTTTCATAACTGTTTGTGTCTGAATCCCATTCCTCAGTTGCAGTTTCTATAAAAGGACAACCTTTACATTCAAAATTATGTTCTTTGCATACAATGTGATAAAGTGCATACCAGTCCTCAGTAATATCAATTTTCTGCAACAGGTCTAATTGATTCTTTGTACTTGCCTGTTCTACATCTTTAGAGATGATTTCTAACTGGCGCTGCATTTCTACCAATGCCACTTTAGATTTTGACAATGGTCTATCTTCCCATGTCTTATTCATATAATTTTTCCTCATAATTAAGATGAAATCCAAGTTTCAAATTATCACTGTTTTTTGTTCTTTTTTGCCGCCTTTTTACGTTTTTTCTCAAAACTCTCCCATGCTCTACGGTTTGCCTGTGCAGCTTTAGCCGTATTAAACATATACTGTATAGAACGTACAAATATAGATTCACCTGCTTTTACACGTACTTTCCCCTTGGGTAATACTTCAAGAATCTTTACTGTAGTTACACCATTCCATGAAGGAGTATAGTAGTTCTGCTTCTCGAAAACGATTTTCTCAGCGTTAATCATAGTGTGATCCTCCTGTTATTCTGTTATCATAGTACATTTAGGTACAGGAAATAAACTGATCTGCAAATGTACAAAAGTACATAGCTTACCTGTCATATCTCGCTGCTCTTAAATTTTTTATTGGGAAATAAATTGTGCAGACTTGCACAAAAATGAAATTCATGTTATACTTTGTCTTGTCTAAGGAAAAAAGTATGGACTCCATTTGTGTTGTCTATACAAATTACATATTGGATTGAGTCGTAGGAAGCTCTTTCCAAATTAAAGGGAAGTTTCAGCGTTGTAGGAGATGCTATTGCTTTCCTTTTTTATTTGCCGTAACATCATTATATACCAGAACATTTGTTCGTGTCAATATAAAATGTTACAAATTTGATTAAGTTCCGTTTACCTGTTCCAATGTGTCTGTTATCCCATCAACAGAGCAGTTATGTTACTCTGTACTGCTCTTGTTGATAAGTTGATTATACTACATGTATAATAATTTGTCAATTATTTTATAATAATTATTATTTTATAATTATATCCAAATCAAATAATTATCAAATTGTTTTTTACTGTATTTATGTTATAATAATAATTAATATAACTTCGGAGGTGAATCATCTTGTCAATAAAAAGTATCTCTCTACACCAAAAAGTATCTCTTACTCCTTTATTAAAAAATACTATAAAAACTTTACGAAAAGAACGCAATAAACGTGGCGATATAATTTCAAAACAATTAGGAAAAGGTGCTTCATATATTTCTCAAATAGAAAATAATAAAATTAAAGAAATAGAATTTGATACCGTAATGAAAATATTCCAAACTATTTTAGATATGTCTGGTACTCCATATATAAATTATATGTGCAATCGCATTAAAGCAATTATTGCAGAAACATCCCAAAAACAGTTAGTTCAGGAAAACTGGATTCATATTTTTTTAGCTCAAGAATTATCATACGATATAGATGTATGGGTTGTATCATTTATAGATAACAAACTAGAAGAGTTGCAGATTTCTCCCGAAGAATTAGTGAAAAAAATAAACAAAAATTCTATTCTTCAACAATTTTCTGACAAAGGCAATATTCTTATACCTAACAAGGCTTACGTTTATGTTGCCCATATAGATTATTATTCAGAAAATGAATATGATTTTAATATATCTGTTAAATATATGTTACCCTATGATTATTTAAGTAATATTTTAACTAGAAAAATTACTACAATAAATTATATAAATATGTATGCTATTTTTGAAAATTTATTTTTAGAAGAGTCTAATCATATAATTACATCAGACATATATGAAAAAACAAAAAAAATTATGTATGATAATGGATTTTATAATACCTATGATTTCTATAATAATATTCATCATCATAAATCAAGAATAGATAATGCCCTATATGATGACGAATATAATAATGAAAATACCAATTCTTTTACTTTTTATGATAACTTAATTGTTGATTATGAGAAAAAATATAATTCCGAAAAGGATAAACTTTTCAAAAAACTCGATTTTTCATTACTCCAATATTATGAAAACAATTCAGCATATTCTTGTGAAGTAATCGATAAAATGCTACATAATTTAGTAGAAGATCCTGGACTAATGATGGCTATATTATCAGCGCCATTATACGATTTACCCAATTATAATAGGCGCAAATTTTTTAAAGAATTCTCATTATTGCTAGAAAAATATAGCAATTCTTCTGATTATTAAATCTTAATTTTGAAAAGCCCCCAGGATTAACTCCCGAGGGCTTTCATACTGTCTCATATTAAATTGTGATCACATTATTCAAGCAATCAGATTATTAATTGATTCTAACTCATATACAGTAAACGGATCAATGTCAATACAACTGGATTCATCTCTGTTACCAGAAAGATCCCATGCAAGAGTACCATTCATAACGGTACAAGATTCTTTAAATGCATTGATATCTCTTAATGGCTTAAATATTTCTGCTTTCAAATCTTTTGTAGCATCATAATCTACAATTTTGCCATCATCAAAAAATACCTGCACATGAAAGTTATCCAATGGTATCACCTGTACTACTGTTGGAAAATATTCATTCATATGATTTCCCCCCTTTAGATAAGCGGATTAATTCTATTTAATGGCTTCATACCTTTTGCAAGTTCCCAGTTTTGCATCAGTTCATCCTGATGGATAGTACACCAAGCCAATATAAGTCTAAGTTGTTTATTTGGTAATGAGCCACGAATCACTTGAATGTTATTAATATCTACTAATGCTTTTTGTCCATTATATTCTGCATGGAAATGTGGTGGCATATGATCATTATAATACATGGTAACACGTATTCCGTAAAACAATGATATTTCTGGCACTACTCTCACTCCTGTTCATTTTTGTAAATTTCAGTTTCTTATGCTTGTATTATAATATAGATTATGTCTGTTCAGCAACCTGTTTTTTGATTCTGACAAAACGAATATAAATATCAGTGTAGCAGCAGTCATCTTATACTCGTTTCTTCACAATATATTAATGAAATAACCATCAAATTTCAACGCAAATGCTTTAAGGGTAAAGTTGTTAGGGTGCATGGTTTTCGTTGGAAATTTAAGGCTATATATAAGGATTCTCAGCATAGAATTGATTCTGTGAGGGATTGAATCTATAACTAAATCTAGCTCATATATATTTCTTTATCATAAAGCAAAGGTATCAGAAATATTTTTTATTGTTTTTTAATATAATTATTCTTGACTTTTTATTTATATGATCTATAATATATAGCACAATATTTTCGTTTAGGAGGTCATATCATATGTCAAGATTATCTGCCAAAATGCCTGATGGACGCACAATTTACGGCGCTGCTGCTCAACAACATATCATAAAGGAAGATGGTGGTTGGGATGAACATCATCGTAAATTTGCAGAACGTGTTGCTGACATTGCAATGCGAGAACTTGAAAAAGAAAACCGCGCAAGAAATTTTACTGTAATTGATGGTAAAAAAGTCGGATAAATTTCTTTTAAGACTGTCGTGTTAAACTCTCTTACTAACCGGCAGTCTTTTTAAATTTGTTCACAGAATGACTACCTTAGTATTTTTATGAACTGATAAGCGTTTCCTTTTTGGAAAACGGTTTCAGAATTATAACTAATTTGATTTTCTGAAAGTGATATGATAGCGTTCCCAGATTTGGGAATGGTTATATATACTAATTCTCTTTCTTTCCAGTTAATTGATACACTTGCTACATCTGATAAAATTTTTCTGACGGTTGGATTTCTTTGTTTATTATCATCCTGTGATGATTTCTTCACACCTTGATTTTAAGCAATCGGGTTTCTCCAAATGGAGAAAAGCGATTTCCACTAGCAAGTCTTTGATTCTTTTTTGCTATTTCCTCCATTTGGAGAAGATACCACTTTATGTTGATTTCCTTGAAATTTCTTGTTTTGTCATTTTTTTACTCCTT
>NZ_JBBKBP010000035.1:0-30718 GCF_037890165.1 Blautia sp. HCN-1074 | reverse complement strand
TTGCGAAGAGCAATAAGCAGTGGGTGGGGACTTACTTGTATCAGGAGGGGTACAAGCCCCTCCTGATAAACTGCGAAGCAGTTATTCGGTTATGAGCAAGTAGCGAAAGCGGATTGCGAATATCCGATTGACTGATGATAGTATTTCCTGGAGAATTTATGGAGAAGGCTGTTCCGAAAAACTGGTATATTATCTTGACAAGGGACTGATACAGGAACTTATAGTTCCAAATGAATATTATATGGGATATCAGAGCATAGCTATGGCGGCACAGAACATCAGATATTATACAGATAAAACAGATCAGATAGAGGTTGAGTTTTTCGAAGTGACGAAAGAAAATCTGTATGATGAAGAGACAAGCTGGATTTTGTTTCCGACGGTAAGATGATATTGAACCGGAAACAATGGATAAAATAACGGGGGAAAAGGAATGGGCAGAAAATATCTGGCACTGGCAGGGGCTTTATGCATTGTAGCTGTTACTGCCGGAGGATGTAAAAGCAGCGAAGAAGAAACCGTCAAAAATATAAAGATAGGAGTCACTTTATATGACCAGTATGATACGTTTCTTTCGGAGATGATGACGGAATTTACGGAATATGCGGCAGATAAGGAAGAAGAAAGCAAAGTGACGATCAATTTGGAGATTCTGGATGCTTCTAAAAGCCAGCTGACACAGAATGAGCAAGTCAAAAGTCTGATCGAGAAGGGCTGTAATGTGGTATGTGTGAATCTGGTTGATCGTACAGAGCCTACAACAATAACTGATCTTGCGGAGAATAATAATGTTCCGATTATTTTCTTTAATCGTGAACTGGTAGCTGAGGATCTCGAACGCTGGAAAGATTTGTACTATGTGGGTGCGGATGCTTCGGAATCAGGGACACTGGAAGGAGAACTGGCAGCAGATGCATTTAAAGAGAATGCAGCTATGGATAAAAACAGTGATGGTATCTGTCAGTATGTAGTGCTTGAAGGCGAGGCCGGTCACCAGGATTCTATTGTGCGTACGGAATATTCAGTAAATACGATGGTTGAAAAAGGTGTAGAAACAGAGAAACTGGGATATGCAATCGCAAATTGGAACAGAGCTCAGGCACAGACGAAAACAGCGGCTATGCTGACTCAGTTTAATGGAAAAATTGAACTTATCATTGCCAATAATGATGATATGGCATTGGGAGCAATAGATGCTTTGAAAGCATCTCAAATTCCAAAAGAGGAGTGGCCCGGTGTTGTTGGAATTGATGGTACGGATGCAGGGCTTGATGCAGTGAGAAATGAAGAAATGCTTGGAACTGTTTATAATGATAAAGAGGGGCAGGCACAGGAGATGCTAAATCTGGCTTTTGCAATCGCTACAAACGGAACAAAGGAGAATATTCCTCTGATAGACGGAAAATATGTGCGTACACCTTATCATAAAGTTACACAGGATAATATTGAAGATTATGAAAATAAACAAGGGGCTGTCGATTGACAGCCCCTTAAATTTTCCTGAAATCAATATCATGCATATGATACAGAAAAAATATCTGATTTAATTAAAGTGTCTGGATGTAAGCTAATAAATCTTCTTTTTCTGCACCGGTTAATTTATGGCCTTTTGTGAATGCGCATATGAAATTTTTAAGGGATCCTTCGTAGGAGTCGTCAACGATTTCTTTTGCGTAGTTTTCATAAAACTTTTTTGAGGAGACAGAGGGAATATAAATCGCACGTTTTCCACTTTTGTCTATATTTAAAAAGCCCTTCTGTGACAGACGTGAAAGGAATGTATTTACAGTCTGTTTCTTCCATGCTTTCTTTTCAACCTCATTAAAATGAACCATAATCTCAGCGAAGGTTGCAGGTGTTTCTCTGGTCCATAAATACTGTAAAATATAAAATTCTGTTGCGCTCATTGCATTGCGTACCATTAATTAAGTCCTCCTTATTAGTATTATAGATGTGTACCCATGGAATATAAAAACGGTGCTCCACTCTGATACCAGTTGATGGCAGAGTCGCTATTCACCTATTTACCGGTAATGGGGGTATGGGATATTGCCGATAAAAAGTATGATGAAATAATACGATTTATTTCGTGAGTAGTAACACTGTCAGGGTACACATGGTACAGGTGTGTGATGAGGGCAAAAACATACAATCCCTAACATCTACGTATCATTTTAATATAAAAATATAAATATTACTAGGTGTAGAAATAGACAAAATTTTAAGCAGAAAATAGGTTAATTTATCGGATTTCGGAATCTGCTTTCAGGAACGCTTATACAGTAGCTTCGCGAATCATGCAGTATTGTTTTAGACCGAAGTGATGTTTTTCTACAATTCCATATGTTTTAAATCCGAAATGCTCATAAATAGGGACATTTTCCGGATTATGGGTTTCCAGGGAGATTAACATTTTGTGCTTCTGCGCGTAGTCGATTACTTCTTCCATGAGAAGGTCGGCAAGTCCGTGGTGCTGGTGTCCGGGATCTACTGCAAGATAGATTACATGAAGGCGGTCTGTCTGGTGGAGCTGGTCTGTCCAGCTGGAATTCAGGTAGTCTTTGCCCTGGATAAAATTCCAGAAAGTCTTCAGGCTGGGATCTTCTTTGATCAGCCATCCGTCAGTGGTAAGCAGCGCCTTGGCTTCGGTGAGACAATATTGCAGAACGTTGTAAGGTTCACTTTCATCTGAAACGACCAGGATACTGTTTAATTCACTGCTGTCAGAGTAGATTTCACAGGTTTGGTAGAATTCTGTAAGGTCGCAGGAAAAGAGTTCCGGCAGGAGGCGTTCTCTGGTTGCATCATCCGGAATCAGGGTGTGATACAGAGGATCCTGTGCGAAGCAGACGGTTAAGAGTTTCTGTAATCGTGGTAAATCTTCTTCTTGTACTCGATATAAATTATCGCTTTCCATAGTATGTATGAATCTCCTTATTTTTTTCAATGGATTATAGTAATCTATAAGATAGTGCAATTAATCTAGCCCATCAGAAAATGAAATTTTAGTTGCATTATTTTCTGGAATTGCTATAGAGTGTGTTTGAAAACTCATTCGTTATAGAATTGGCGAGTTAAAAACGTCATTAAACATGGCTGACAGTTTGCTGACAGAGCTATTCAGGTAGCGGATATCATCTTTGTAATAAGCTTTTTGTCTGCGCAGAGCAGCTTCCAGACGGCGAATCTCTCCGTCTAGTTCCGGATTCTCTTCTTCCAGGCGCTGTTTTAATTTCTGTACGATTCCGTAAAGATTTTCATGATGCATGATACGTCCGGCACCCCACATCAGGCGATCTTTGGGCTGGTGAAGAATGTATTCGGTGAAATGGTAATATACTTCTTCATCAAAAAGGAATGCGTACATGTTGTTGTCTACACGATAGAGTGCTTTCAGCGCATCTGTGATATTTCCTTCAGATAAAACCTGGCAGGCTTTTTCCAGCTGCCGGATATTTCTGGAAGCGGCTTCCTGTGGGAAAATTACTTCGTCCTGCCAGTTGAGACGCACCAGATAGTCCTGAGCTTTGCGGAAAATCTTCAGCAGTTTCAGCCCGACAGGTTCCCATTTGGAACGAAAATTTCTGCGGAATACGGAATCTGAAAGTGCAGCATATTCTTCGTTGATCTGGCATATTTTTTTGTAAATATTTCTGGCAGATTCGGTGGCTGTCCGTAAGTTCTGAAGCAGAGTTTCCTGTTCAGAATCTGCAAATGAAAGGGCATTTTCGTGAATACTGTCTGCGACCGCGTTCATGGTATTACTGAAATTCATCGGTGGCAGGACAAGTCTGTCAATGGTCATGATCAGCTTCAGATAGCATTCATGATGAAACTGATAGACAGCTTCCTGGTAAACATCCTGATTATCATATTGGGAATGATAATAATTCTGCATGAATGGCCCGGCGCTGAAGTCATTGACTGTGGATGGGATACCTGCGATTGCCATGGAGAAATCATCAGACCATGTCTCGATGGGAGAGAGAACTGTAATCCCGTCAGGATATGCTTCCTTCGGGACAGTCAGGCTGTCTGTAAACTGTCTGATGAAATCTGCATATTCATAGGTACAGCGGATGGCATCCTGCGTATTGTGTGCGTGTGCAGGAAGTTCAAAGTTCAGGTCTGCAATCACTTTACCCTGCCAGTCAGGATGTACGCGGAATACCTGATTGTAGGCTCCTGTTGACCAGTCGTATTTGGAATCAATGATTCCCCATTCCTCGGCAGCCATTGCACAGAAGACGAGAGTGTGGGCAGGTTTATAGCCGCCCTTTACCAGTGCACGGGCAATGCCGAGCATCATGGCGACTGCTGCATTATCGTCCTGGAATCCATCGAAATAGGAATCATAGTGTGCGGACAGCAGGATCATAGAGTCTGTCTCAGTCCCCTGTATTTTACCTGTGATATTGCCTGCTGTTGTGTCCGGGATCACTCTGGAACGGGCATCCAGTGATACTTTTAATGAGGATCTGCGTAATAAAGCAGCATCCTGTTCTGGAGTGTTACGGATATCTTCTGAATCAGCGGTATTGTCTTCGCAGGCGGAAATTTTATTCCGGAGGGCACGCTTCAGGATACGTGCATCTGCCTGAGACAGGGAGAATGCAGGTGCGAAATCAGGACCTGCGATATCCTGTGCATTCAGCGCAGTTTCTGCGATTTCTCCGTAGCCGTTTGCCTGAACTGCGATCAGGGCAGCAGCGCCGCGCAGATAAGCCTGATAAACAGGGAAGCTGATCCACCATTCGTCGCGTTGGTTGATCTCAACCATAACCAGCTTTCCTTTTACGTTTATGCCTTCATAATCTGCGGCAGTTCCTTTTCCCAGATAAACGAGTTCATAATCTTCAAATCCGTCTGTCTCGAAATTTGTCTGATATCCGCCCATCTGAAAGGTGTGTTCCTGCCCGTCATCATCTGTAAATTTCAGGACTGCCTTCTCGAATTCCCATCCGTCCAGTGAGAATGTATCTCTGGTTACATCGGTAAGTCCGATAGCTTTCATTTCCCTGTATAACATATCTCCTGTAGCTGTTTCTGCAGCGGAACCTGCAGTACGATAGCCCAGAACAGGGTTTGTTTTCTCTTTTTCCATGCGTCTGGCAAGCTGGTAGGACCAGTCTGTGTCAATGCAGGAAATACAGGAATCTTCAATGTTCAATTTATTTCGCCTCTTTCCTGATTTTGTAAAATGATATACTGTAAGTTTTTATTATATAGTAAACTATAAATGAGCAAATTTGAAAAACTGTACAATTGAATCCACGGTATGCGGATAGCAAAAAGTATAAAGCAGTTGAATGTTCGCGTAATGTGCACAACCAGCTATGAATTTTGTGCACTTTTAGATATTTGCTCATTTATAGTAGTAAAAATATTTTAGCATAAACAAAGAAATGCCACAAGAGAAGGTAGTGCTGCAAAGAGACCCTTATTATGGAATAGATACTGGAATCTGAATATTCAAGACCATAGTAAAAGTGAATAAAAAAACATATAAATATTAGATGTAAATTATTGACGTTAACCAAATGGAATTATATAATAAAAATATAATGAAGTTGGGGAAAAGCCTTAGCGCGGAGTAAAAATAGTTTTTGACTTTTAGCCCCTGATATCATATTATAAAAATAATGCATGTTTCCAGTAATATGGAATTAAAAGGGAAACCGGTGCAAGTCCGGTACGGTCCCGCCACTGTAAAAGGGAGCTTTTTATCATATATGTCACTGCTTAAGAGGCGGGAAGACGATAAAATGCGATGAACTTAAGTCAGGAGACCTGCTTGCATTAAAAAAGGTTATTTCTTACGGTGTATAAGAAAGGCTTTATTTTTATACCTAAAATACATTTTAAGAAAAGGATCTTTTTTATTTCAGGAAAGGATGTGAGAAAAGAAAACTTGAATTTTTATACAAATACGACAGAAAGGTAAAAAAGGAATGAAAAAGATAATAAGTTTTATATTGACAATGATTATGCTGCTTACCTGCACCAGTATTTCAGTTATGGCAGCTGACACTCAGAGTGATACAACAAATCAGGACGGAAAAATGACAATAGGAGTGTCCGTATATAATCTGAATGATGCAGAAGTAAGAGCATTTAGAAATTATTTTGAAAATTATGTCGGCATGGCTTTTGATGTCGAGTTTTTATATTCTTCCAGTATAAGTACAGCAGAAGAAGAAATCAGCTTTATCAACGAGCTTCATGAAAGAAATGTAAAGGGAATTATTTCTTTCCTTTCCTCAGATCTTGAAGAAGTTCTTCCGGTATGTGAAGAATATGGTATGTATTATGTACGTGGCTCAGGAACGATCAGTGATGAAATGTATGAGAAAGTAAAGGATAATCCTTATTTTCTGGGAACAATAGGAACATCTGTTGAAACAGAAATGGATGCGGCTGCCAATATGGCGGAGTATTTTGTTTCAGAGGATCAGAATAACCAGAATCATTACATAATAGCATGTGGAGGATCTGCTATCGGTAATGAGATGCATCGTCTGAGAACGATTGGTATTCTGAATAAGCTTCAGGAAGCATATGGCCTGTCATATGAGAAGTCTGTAGAAGAACTGGTGAATACGCAGGATACTGAAGAAATTGAAACAGGCAGTGACATTAAGATTACTCTGGTTCCGGGGTATCCAAAAGATCACCTGGATGAAAAGCTGGCTGATTCGCTGAATACAGGAGAGTATAATGTTATTCTGAGTGTAGTGAGCGCAAGTGATTTTATCAAGATAATTGATGCTTATGAAGAAGAGAACAGTACAGATGTATTGTTGGGTTCCATTGACTGTTTTACAGAAGATACATACGAAATGTTTAATAAAAAGGGATATAACGGCAAGGAAAGAATCGACTATCTTGTAGGAAAATACGGTGCTATCGTTGCACCATCATTTGTTGCCATGAAAAATGCTCTGGAAGGCTTTGCAGAAGATTACCGTGAAGATGGAAGTGCTTTCCGGCTGCAGCAGTCATTCTGGACAGCGGATTCAGTAGATGAGTTTAATAAGCAGTATGCGTTATCTATTGGAATGTATGATAATACATATAGTGTAGAGGACATGATGGAAGTTCTGAAATCCTATACACCGGAAACAAATTTTGAGAAATTCCGGAAATTTACGGAAAAATAGATAGAAAATAAGAGTCTAAAATAATTGACGTATACATGATGGTATGTTATGATAGATGAGTATTCATACGGTCATTTAATGATTTTAGAGATAAGTTCAGACCAGCAGAAGCGTCCTGCTGGTCTGATTAAAAGAGAAACCGGTGTAAATCCGGTACGATCCCGTCACTGTGATAGTTGGTTTTCAGCTGAATGCCACTGGAAGATATTTTTCTGGGAAGGTGCTGAAAATGGGTAAGCTTAAGTCAGGAGACCTGCTTATTTCTGGTAAAAGAGATTCTTGCGGACGACGAGAAATCCTGATTAAGAGTTACAACTTCATGTGTTGCATATATATGTTTGATTCTTTAATGGTAAGATTTCGTGACGGATGTGGGAGCATCTGTCTTTTTTTTCGTTCAAAATCACAGGAATGGACAGTATGAGAAGGAAGAAAAACAACGAAGAAACAAAAAAAGAAAGGAAGTAAAGGATGAAAAAAACAAAAAGAGAATTACTTGTGTTAGCAGCGGCAACAACAGTTGCATTATTAATGGGAGTTACTGTACAGGCGAAGGGTGATGAGAAGGTTTTAAACTTCGGATGTCAGATGTACACAGATGGATGTGTAAACAGTGCAAATGATGAAAACAGTGGATGGAATGCTATGAGATATGGTATTGCTGAAGCATTATTTAAATTCGATGACAATATGGAAGTTATCCCGTGGCTTGCTGAGAGTTATGAAGTAAATGACGAGCATACAGAATGGACGATCAAGCTGAAAGACGGAATTAAATTCTCTGACGGATGTGATTTAACTCCGACAAAGGTAAAAGAGTATTTTGATCACATGAAAGAGGTAGGACCTTCCGGATCTGCCAAACCGGAGAAATATCTGGAATTTGAAGCAGAAGTTACTGTAGATGATGATGCAAATACTATTAACATCAAAACAAGCAAACCATATGCAAACCTTGTAGGACAGCTCTGCCACCCAACTATGGGAATCACAGATGTAGAACATATTGAAAACTACGATAATGGAATTATTGGAACAGGTCCATACAAGATTGAAGAATTCAATGGTGTAGGTGTTGGTTATACATTAGCTGCAAATGAGTATTATCGTGAAGATGTTCCATACGATAAGATCAATCTGCTGTTCATGGGAGATAACTCCGCAAAAACAATGGCTCTCCAGAGTGGTCAGGTAGACTTGGTTGAGAATATCACAAATGTAGCAGATATTCAGGATTTCCAGGACAGTGATGACTTTACTGTTGATATTGCATCCGGTGTACGCTGCGGATTTGCATGGATGAACTTTGATGGTGTTCTTGGAAACAAAACACTTCGTCAGGCAATCCTGATGGCAATTGACTATGATACAATCTGTAATTCCAGAACAATCGGTGGACTTTATACACCAGGATTTTCCGTACTGCCATCTACTCTGAACTATGATTACGACAAACTTGAGAATCCATATACCTATGATCCGGAAAAAGCAAAACAGATTCTGGATGATGCAGGAATCGTTGACACAGATGGAGATGGAATCCGTGAACTGGATGGCCAGAATATCAACCTTAGATATATTTCTTATGAAAACCGTCTTCTGAATGACTTTGCAGATGCTCACGCACAGTATCTTGCAGAAATCGGCATCGGTGTTGTTCCTGAATACGGAAGCTCAGATGATCAGTGGAGTAAACTTGCAGCACTGGATTATGACTTTAATAACAATAACTGGATCACTGTTGGTACCGGAGATCCTCTGGCATATATGGCTAACTGGGCAACTGATACCAGCTACTGCGCATACTCCAACCCGGACTATGATAAGTTATATGAAGAATTAAAAGGTGAAATGGATCCGGAAAAGAGAAAAGATCTGATCTTCCAGATGCAGCAGATCCTGGTAGATGATGCAGCGGTTCTGATTGATGGATACTACAACTCATCTATGATCTACAGTAAGAAAGTTGGTTCTGCACATATCCATACAGCAGATTACTACTGGCTGTCAACAGAAATTACTCCTGCAGAATAAGAAAAGTCTGCGAATTGTGAAGTTACTGAATAGTTACAAACAGAAATAAAAAGAGGTGTCTTTTTTGAGTAAAAAGCAAATAATCAAGCGTTTATTACAGATTGTGATCGTATTGATCGGTATCAGCTTTATTACATTTGCACTGACCTTTATGTCACCAGGTGACCCTGTACGAAACATGTACACGGCAACCGGTGTAATGCCTACTGAAGAAATGGTTCAGGAGACACGCGAGGAACTTGGTCTGAATGATCCGTTTCTGGTGCAGTATACCAGATGGCTTAAGAACTGTCTGAAAGGTGACTTTGGCAAATCATACAGCTTAAATAAACCAGTTACAGAACTTCTTGCAGCCAGATTATGGCCGACTTTGAAACTTACATTAATGGCCATGATCCTTATGCTGGTTATTTCTGTACCTTTAGGTATGTTGTCTGCCATATATAAAGATAAATGGATCGATTATCTCGTCCGGGGAATTACATTCCTCGGATGTGCGATGCCTAACTTCTGGGTTGGACTTCTGTTAATGCTGGCATTCTGTGTTTATATCAATGCATTTCCGGTTATCAGTTCTGCGGGAGACTTTAAGAGTCTGTTTCTTCCGGCTTTGACACTTGCGATTGCAATGTCTTCCAAATATACCAGACAGGTAAGAACAGCGGTGCTGGATGAACTGAGTCAGGATTATGTGATCGGTGCACAGGCAAGAGGAGTAAAGAAATCAAAGATTATCTGGGGCAATGTATTTCCAAATTCATTGCTTCCGCTGATCACAATGTTTGGTCTTTCCATAGGATCACTTCTTGGAGGAACCAGTGTTGTAGAAGTAATCTTCTCTTATCCGGGTCTTGGAAACCTTGCAGTTTCAGCAATCACATCCAGTGATTACAATCTGATCCAGGGATATGTATTATGGCTTGCCCTGATTTATATGGTCATTAACCTGATCGTTGATGCATCTTATGTTTATATTGATCCACGTATGCGTTTAAAGGAGTAGAATCATGAAAAAGAAAAACAGATTTTTAGCAAATAAAACTTTTGTCGTGTTTTCTATTCTTGCAGTCTGTATTATTCTGACAGCAGTATTTGCACCGGTGGTAACCAGAGGGGTTGACCCGTTAAAAGGTTCTCTGGTAGATGCACTGCTTCCGCCATGCAAGGAACATATTTTTGGAACCGACAAAATGGGCAGGGATATTTTTTCAAGAGTTATTTATGGAGCACGTGCATCTCTGTCAGCAACCTTTGGTGTTGTTGCCCTGATCTTTCTGGTGGGAACTGTTACCGGAGTCCTTGCAGGATATTTCGGAGGTGTCATTGATGCTGTTATTATGCGAATTGCAGATATGATGCTTGCTTTCCCAGGACTGGTACTTGCTCTTGCTGTTGCAGGTATTATGGGCGCAAGTATCAAAAATGCGATCATCGCTATTGTAGTAGTAAGCTGGACCAAATATGCGCGTCTGGCACGAAGCCTGGTTATGAAGATCCGTGACAGGGATTATGTATCAGCAGCGATCGTTACCGGTTCCAAAACACCGTATATGCTGTTTCGATATATGCTTCCAAATGCACTTCCTACACTGATCATTACTGCTGCGACAGATATAGGTTCCATGATGCTGGAACTGGCAGCAATGTCCTTCCTGGGATTTGGCGCGAAGCCGCCGGCACCGGAATGGGGTTATATGCTGAATGAAGGAAGAGCGTGTATGCAGTCCGCTCCGTGGCTGATGATCTTCCCGGGTCTTGCTATTTTTGTAGTAGTTGTTGTATTTAATATGCTTGGGGATTCCATCCGTGATATCCTCGATCCAAGAAATGAGTAGGAGGAATAAACATGCTGAAATTAGATAATGTGACAATCTCCTACAAAAATGTTCCAACTGTTCAGAATTTTAATCTGGATATGAAAGAGGGACAGATCGTTTCTCTGGTAGGAGAATCCGGAAGTGGAAAAACCACTGTTATCCGTGCTGTTCTGGGACTTCTTGCAGGTGGCGGTAAGGTCACAGAAGGAAGTATTACATTTGAAGGAGAAGACCTCTTATCCTATACACCGGAACAGTGGAGAAAACTTCGTGGTTCTGATATTTCCATGATTTTTCAGGACAGTGGTGCAATGATGAATCCGACACGTAAAGTCGGAAAAGTATTCACAGAATATATTCTTACTCATGAGAAAATTTCCAAAAAAGAGGCATGGAGTAAGGGAATCGCAATGCTGGAGCGAATGAGACTTCCGTCTCCGGATAATATTATGGAATCTTATCCTTTCCAGTTATCCGGTGGTATGAGACAGCGAGTTGGTATTGCGATGGGAATGACTTATCAGCCGAAGCTTCTTCTTGCAGATGAACCGACTTCTGCACTGGATGTAACAACGCAGGCACAGATCGTGCGTCAGATGATGAAGCTCAGAGATGATTATCATACAGGCATTATTGTAGTAACCCATAATCTGGGTGTAGCTGCCTACATGTCAGATTATATTGTTGTAATGAAGAACGGAAAAATGGAAGACCAGGGAACAAGAGAGTATATTCTGAAAGAATCAAAGAATGAATATACCAGAAAACTTCTGGAGGCAGTTCCATCCCGGGGAGGTGAACGATATGTCTGAAAAAAGAGAAGTAATACTGGAAGCGAAACATGTAACCAGAAGATTTGCGGCATCACATGGACGTACTCTGCTGGCGAACAATGATATTAATCTGAAAATGTATAAAGGTGAAACACTGGGTCTGGTAGGAGAATCCGGATGTGGTAAGAGTACATTTATGAGATTTCTGGTTTCTCTTGATACACCTTCAGAGGGTGAGATTCTGTACCGCGGTACAGATATCACGAAATTAAAGGGAGAAGAACTGAGAAATAACCGTCAGAACATTCAGATGGTATTTCAGGACCCGACCTTATCTTTTAATCCGAAAATGAACATTCGTGATATTGTGTGCGAACCTTTGATGAATTTCAAAAAGATTAAGAAATCTGAGAAGGATGCTGTCTGCAGAAAACTTCTTGAGATGGTAGAATTACCGGGAGATTTTGCGGATCGTTATCCTCACAATATGAGTGGTGGACAGCGTCAGCGTGTTGCAATCGCGAGAGCACTGGCACTGGAACCGGAAATCGTTGTTCTGGATGAAGCAACTTCCGCTCTTGATGTTTCTGTTCAGAAAACAGTAATTGAACTGATCACGAAGCTTCAGAGAGAAAAGAACATCACATTTGGTTTTATCTGTCATGATATTGCACTGGTTCAGTTAGTGGCACATCAGGTAGCCGTTATGTATCTTGGAAACCTCGTAGAGGTTCTTCCGGGAAAAGATCTTGATATGAAAGCAATGCATCCATATACAAGAGCACTGATGGGTGCAGTATTTGATATTAATATGGACTTTTCCAAACCAATCGAGAGTATTGAAAGTGAGGCTCCGAGCCCACTGGATCTTCCACAGGGATGTCCGTTCCAGGGAAGATGTGAGCATTGCATGGATATCTGCAAAAAGGAGAATCCGCATCTTGTAGAAGTGGAAAATGGACACAGTGTTGCCTGCCATTTGTTCCAAAAGGGCAGTAAATAATGAAAAAAGATAGTCTGATCTCTGGAAATATAGGAAAAGCATTATTACTTTTTGTACTTCCACTGATTGCGGGAAGCTTGATCCAGCAGTTGTACACAACGGTTGATGCGGTTATTGTTGGTCAGTTTAGCGGAAAAATCGGACTTGCAGCAATTGACTCTGTGCATACGCTTTTTAAATTTCCGCTTAATTTTATGAACGGACTTGCAACAGGTGCGACGATTATGATCTCCAGATATTTTGGAGCAAAAGATAAAGAAGGACTGCATTGTGCAGTGCGGACAGCTCTTTTACTTGCAGGTATTCTGGGAATTATCTGTGCAGCAGCCGGGGCTGTTTTTTCCCCATGGCTGCTTGATATTATGTCTGTTCCGGAAGAAGTCCGTACAGGATCACTGATCTACTGCCGAATTTATTTTGGCGGAATATGGGCAATGATCCTTTATAACATGATGGCAGGAGTCTTGCGTGCGTTTGGAGATTCTAAAAAGCCATTATATGTACTGGTCGTATGCAGTGTGGTCAATATTGTTGCAGATCTCATACTGGTAGGACTTCTGCATACTGGTGTTGGAGGAGCGGCAGCAGCTACTGTACTTTCTCAGATTGTAAGTGTTGTACTTACCGCATATTTTCTTGTGAAATCTGATTTCCTGGAAGAAAAGATAGGAATCAGAACTATGAGAATCTGCAAAGAGCATATGGGAATGATGATAAACAAAGGTTTCCCGTTAGCTCTTCAGTCCATGCTGTTTCCAATTGCCAATTCTATTGTTCAGGCAAGTATTAACACAATGGGAACTGACAGTATTGCAGCATGGGGAATCTGTGATAAACTGGATTTACTGATCTGGCTGATAGCGGATTCCATGGGACCTGTACTGACTACATATACCGCGCAAAATCTGGGCGCCGGTAAGGCGAAAAGAGTAAAGAAGGGAGCCCTGATCGGTACGGGCTTATCTGTGATCGCGGTAGGAATTATCAGTATTGTCCTTTATTTCGGTTCCGGACTGATCGGACCGTTGTTTATCGATCAGAAAGACGTTCCGACATTGATACCGCTGGTTATAAGATATATGCAGATGATGGCACCGTTCTTTGTATTCTATGCTGTTGCAGAAGCTCTTTCAGGAGCATGCAGCGGCCTTGGAGAAACATTGGTGTCAATGGTTACTACATTACTTACAATCTGCCTGTTTCGAGTAGTCTGCATTCTGGTTGTTTTACCATCATTTGAAACAATGGAATGTATTGTATGGATTTATATTGGATCATGGATAGTGTCAGGTGTCACTTTTACTATTTTATATCTGGCAAAGGTCGAAAAATTCTACCATAAGAAAAGTAAATAAAAAGATTATAATCATTTCGCAAATGATAGATGAGACAGAGGGTGCAGCAGGAAGAAGAATCAGACGGTATCCTCTGTTTTTATATCATAGGAAATGATTCCGTAATGTTCCTATGATATAAGAATTTGATATTTGCAATTTTTTTAACAATAAGTTATTGACAGAGAATAAAAAGCTGTTATAATAAAATTAACAAATGAACAAGTGCTCATATGATGATGTGAAAATCTATTCATGAGCCGGAAAGGAAAAAATACAATGAAAAAGACTTACAAAATCGACGTAGACTGCGCAAACTGTGCAAACAAAATGGAGGAAGCTGCTAAGAATACAGCTGGTGTTAAGGATGCAACAGTAAACTTCATGATGCTGAAAATGATCGTTGAATTTGAAGAAGGACAGGATCCGAAAGCAGTTATGAAAGACGTTCTGGCAAACTGCAAGAAGGTAGAAGACGACTGCGAAATCTATCTTTAATTCAGGAGCGATTCCTGTTGATGATATATTTACGGGAATTGTCGTAAATTAGCAGAGAGGGACTGCAGCACAGAGATATGTCAGACGGTTATGGTTATCCACTGATATATGTTCTGGCGGCGGTCCTGTTTTATAAGAAGTGAGGTATTAAGATGAATAAGAAGCAAAAGAAGATGCTGATCAGAATCATCGTAGCGGCGGTATTGATCGTACTTTTTTCTAAATTACCGATAGATGGATATGTCAGATTTGGACTGTTTATGATTCCATATCTGGTAATTGGCTATGATATTCTTCAGAAGGCATTTAAAGGTATCAGAAATAAACAGGTATTCGATGAGAATTTCCTGATGGCAGTAGCTACTGTGGGAGCAATTCTGCTCGGAGATTATTCTGAAGGTGTTGCGGTTATGCTGTTCTACCAGATTGGAGAACTTTTCCAGAGTTATGCAGTAGGAAAGAGCAGACGTAACATCAGTGAACTGATGGACATTCGTCCGGATTATGCAAATATTGAGGTGGATGGAAAACTTGAACAGATAGACCCGGATGAAGTTGAAATTGGTACTGTAATTGTTGTACAGCCAGGAGAAAAAGTTCCAATCGACGGTGTGATCATTGATGGTGTTTCTACTTTAAATACCAGTGCACTGACCGGAGAAAGCCTTCCAAGAGATGCAAAAGCCGGAGACGAAGTGATCAGCGGATGTATCAATATGACAGGTGTTCTGAAAATCCGTACGATCAGAGAATTCGGAGAATCTACCGTATCCAAGATTCTGGAACTTGTGGAGAATTCCAGTTCCAGAAAATCAAAATCAGAGAATTTTATTTCAAAGTTTGCCAAATATTATACTCCGGTTGTATGCTACGGAGCACTTGCACTTGCTTTTATTCCTCCGATCGTACTTTTGATCATGGGAAAACCGGCTATGTGGGGTGATTGGATTTACCGAGCACTTACTTTCCTGGTAATCAGCTGTCCATGCGCACTGGTGATCAGTATTCCTTTAAGCTTCTTTGCAGGAATCGGTGGAGCAAGTAATCAGGGCGTTCTGGTTAAAGGTTCCAACTATCTGGAAACACTTGCACAGACCAGCTATGTAGTATTTGATAAAACTGGTACAATGACACAGGGTGTTTTTGAAGTAAGCGGAGTTCATCATAATGAGATTTCAGATGAAAAACTGCTGGAATATGCAGCTCTTGCAGAATGTTCTTCTTCCCACCCGATCAGTAAGAGTCTTCAGAAAGCATATGGAAAACCAATTGACAGAAACAGAGTAACGAATATTGAGGAAATCAGTGGTAATGGTGTAACTGCGAAAGTGGATGGTATATCTGTAGCAGCAGGAAATGCAAAATTAATGAAACGCCTTGGAATTTCCTATCAGGAATGTCATCATGTTGGTACAGTAATTCATATGGCTGTAGATGGAAGATATGAAGGTCATATTCTTATTTCTGATATTCTGAAACCTCATGCAAAAGAAGCAATTGCTGAATTGAAGAAAGCTGGTATCAAGAAAACAGTTATGCTTACCGGAGATTCTAAACGTGTTGCAGATCAGGTAGCAAAAGAACTGGGAATTGAGGAAGTTTACAGTGAACTTCTTCCGGCTGATAAAGTAAGTAAAGTAGAAGAATTACTTCATCAGAAATCCGAAAAAGAGAAGCTTGCATTTGTGGGTGACGGTATCAATGATGCGCCGGTACTGTCCAGAGCAGATATTGGTATTGCTATGGGTGCACTGGGTTCTGATGCAGCGATTGAAGCAGCAGATATCGTACTGATGGATGATGATCCGCTGAAAATTTCCAAAGCGATTAAGATTGCAAGAAAGTGTATTCATATTGTATATGAGAATATTTATTTTGCAATTGGCATTAAGATTTTGTGTCTGATACTTGGTGCGCTGGGAATTGCCAATATGTGGATGGCTATTTTTGCAGATGTAGGTGTTATGATCATTGCGGTATTAAACGCAATCCGTACTTTATTTGTAAAAAACCTGTAACTGTGAAGGTACTGAACAGTTACAAAAATTTATAGAATAACAGACAGTTGCAGACAGGAAGGAAAATGGTGAAAGCGTGGAAAAACATAAAGACGAGGCTTGTGACTATTATGAAATTCATGAAGATTCAATGGAAATTATAAATAAAACAATGCCAGAAGAGACGGAACTTGAGGATTTGGCAGATTTGTTTAAGATTTTCGGAGATTCTACAAGAATCCGTATTCTGTTTGTGCTTTTCGAAACAGAGGTATGTGTATGCGACCTTGCGAAAGCACTGAATATGACACAGTCTGCAATTTCCCATCAGCTTAGAATCCTGAAGCAAAACAAACTGGTGAAGAACCGACGAGAGGGAAAGTCCATTTTTTATTCTCTGGCAGATGATCATGTGCGGACGATTATCAATCAGGGAAGAGAGCATATAGAAGAAAATTAATCCGATGTGAACGTATGGTAAAAGTAAAAAGCAGGGAGTTGATATTTCAAGTATTGGCTCCCTGTTTGAAAATATAAAAGTTTTATAGAACTAACTATTGAAAGTGGAATTTACAGAATGAAATAAGAGCCTGCCAGTGGATGATAAGATCTGGCAGAGATGGAATGAGTGGAAGGAGAAGATTTGATGCGAACATTACGAGTAGCAGACCTGGAAGCAAAACCGGGTGAGAAAGTATCAGGATTTGTGCACATCATCGGGGCAGAATTCGGAATTCCGGTAACACTGATCTGTGGAGAAAAAGAGGGGGAGACTGTTCTGATCTCCGGTGGGGTACATAATGCAGAATATGTAGGAATTCAGGCAGCTATGCAGCTTGCAGATGAGCTGGATCCGAAGAAGATCGCAGGAAATATCATAGTGATCCGTCTGATGAACCGAACTGGATTCGAACACCGTACCATGAGTCTTACTTATGAGGATGGAAAAAACCTGAACAGAGTTTTCCCTGGAAATCCGAATGGTACACTTAGTGACAGGGTCGCTTATACTGTTGTGACAGAGTTTTTCCCGAAGGCAGATTATTATATCGATCTGCATTGCGGGGATGGCTTCGAGGGGTTGGTATCCTATGTATATTGTACAGGGGCAGCTGCTCCGGAAGTTGCGGCAAAGAGCCGCGAGATGGCAGAGATCGCACATGTGGACTATCTGGTAACATCTATGTATGGAACCGGCGGAGCTTACAACTATGCCGGAAGTATGGGGATTCCAAGTATCCTGCTGGAACGTGGACACAGCTCCCGCTGGTGTGAAGATCTGGTTGCAGAAGATGTTCATGATGTAAAGAATATCTTAAGACACCTTGGTGTTCTTTGCGGCAAGTCCCATACGCACGGTGAACCTCCGGTAGAAGTAAGTCCTGTGATTTATGAAGATGCCCCGGTGTCCGGCTGCTGGTATCCTGCAAAACAGCCAGGAGAGACCTTTAAAGAGGGAGAAGTGCTGGGAAAAATCTGTGATTATTTTGGACGTGAACTGTTTGTCTACAGAGCTAAGATGGGCGGGATTATCCTTTATCAGACAATCAGTCTGTGTATTATGAAAGACACACCGATGGTATCTTATGGAACCTGGGATGAGGAGAAACAGGGGAAAATTGAACTTGGCTGTGAGGTTTGCGGAAATAAAAAACATAAGCATGGACACCACCATCATAAACATGGAAGTGATAAACACAGAAATAGTAAGCATGAAAATGATAAACACCATAAGTAACATGAGAATCATATAGCAAAAAAGTCCCCTGCGGAGGTTGCGAAGAGCAATAAGCAGTGGGTGGGGACTTACTTGTATCAGGAGGGGTACAAGCCTCTCCTGATAAACTGCGGTCGTATTTTGCATTATTTTTGTGATGAGCTTTTTGGGCAATCATCGGAAATACAAAATCTGCCTGCCTATTCATGAAACAGAATCTGAGTAAAGAATCTCACATCTGAATCGTCTGCCCAGCAGATCATTCCTGCGGCATCTGCCATCTTCTGCGCATCTACGCTGTAGGCTGACATGCAGGAACAATTTTTATATGGACCTGCACTCATGATTAGAACATCATCTTTTCCGGTTTCCTGCATACGCTTGGCGAGCTGTTCTGTAAGAATATTCTGCGCATGTTTCGCCTGTTTAAAAAGAACTGGATCCATAAGAGGATCTTTCAAAACAGTCTGAAGAACCAGTGTTTTTTCGTACTTCATTGCTCTTTCGTGCATTTCCTCTACAGTGCCGCAGGCAGGTGGACATGCCGGCACCAGATTATAATTTCCACACATATTGTCTTCGCAAAACTGTCGGTATTCCGGTACAAATACCAGGTCTTTTGTATCCATGATCGCTGCATTTGCAAAGCCCATGGAAAGTGCTTCTTTTATAAGATCCATAAGATAAAATCTCCCTTCTGTAAGTGGATGAAATCTTTTGCTATAAAACAATGACTGGACGTCAGAACAGAGTAAAATTGATTTACCTTTGATTCCGACATCATAATAGGATTATAGCATAATTTGGGCGTTTATGTCTGGCTGTTTTGCAGATTCCTTGTTATAATAAGCAGTATACTAATGTTATGGTACATGTAGCAAATGATAGCAAAAAGCTATTGTTCATTTTTGAAATGACTCAGGATGAGTACAGAAAAGTAGCAATCGAAGCTGACACGCAGATGCATGCGCACCAGGAAACCCGAAAGATGCAGGCGTAGAAGATCTGAAAGATCTGTTCCGCAAGATTATGTAATTTATGCAAAGGGGCTATCGAGAAATAGATAGCCCCTTTTTTGACTTTTATGATTTATTTGTAAGGTGTTATATCGACTTTGCCAAGTTCGCTTCCTGCAAGTCCTTTTACTTTGTTATTTACTCTGGTATTTCTCTAGCTGATGATCTGTTTCATTATACTGTTCAAATCGTCCTTCGATTTCTACCAGCATATTCGCATATTCTCTTAATTCATCTTTAAGCTGCTCCTTATCTGCACGTTCTTTCTTATAGGAAATACGATGTTCCATGCTTGCCCAGAAATCCATGGACATTGTTCGAAACTGTATCTCCACCGGAAAGTATTCCATCCCATCCAGACAATATACCGGCACTCCTACGATCACATGATAACTTCGATAACCATTTGGCTTCGGGCTGCTGATATAATCCCGCTCTTTTATCACAATCAGGTCACTCTGACTTTTCAGAAGTTCTGTCAGATTATAGATATCATCTACAAAGTAGCAGATCACTCTGACACCTGCAATATCCTGCAGATAATCTTTGGCGTTGATTACGGTTTCTTCTTTTCCTTTTCGGCGAAGTTTCTCTTCAATACTTCGTTTCTTTTTGATTCTGCACTGGATATTGTGGATCGGTCTTGCCGAGGCTTCTCCGTAAAGATTGTGGTTCAGCACATCCAGACGGGTAAGAAGCATCTGCTTGGCATCTTCATATGGTCGTATAAATTTATAATATTCTTCATCTGTCATTTTTCATTTCTCCTGTAAAATCCCCTATACAATGTATCAGACTTATTCCCAATTACTCATTTATCATACAGAAAAAATGTGTTCAATTAATGGTGGATTTCTAACCATTTTATAAAGAATCTCTGTAAATCTTTTTCATTTACTGTACAACGCAGATGTGGCACTTTATAAAGCAAAAAAAGAAAACCCGGGAACTTTCCAGATATTTGAAGAATAAACTGACAAAAATATAGCCGGAGTTTACGATAATTAATCATAAATCGTAAATTCCGGCTATATTATGTTAATCTCTACCCGCTGTTTATTGCTCTTGGCAATTGAAGCAAGGGACTTTTCTGATTTGGTTAAATAATATATTTTTTCAAAGCAGTAGTAAATTCCTGAATTCGCTCTTCAGCAATCTCTTTCAGAGTCACATCCTGCATACTCTGGATATATCCCTGTTCCTGTTTGTATAACCATTTATTCACGGATGGATTGATTTTCTCATAATGATTTGCCTTTACCCAATCTTCATAAGAGATCGGTGTCACATAACCTAATTTCTCATCAAGCAGTTCTTTGAAATCAATCTGATCTGAGCGCTGTAACATTTCCTTCCAGAATTCCAGAACTTCCTCTACATGCTCATGAATCTCATAACGTCTTGCACCGCCATCATAAATAATACATTTCTCAAACAGCGGATTTCTCATGGACAAAGTCTCTCTTCTGAATTCCGGCGCAATAATACCATCTTTCCAGTAGAAGTCTACGTCAGGAAGATTGATTCCGGATACACCCTTATCCTGATAAGTGCTGAAAATTCCCTCATAATATACTGTGATAAATCCTTCGAATTCCGGCCAGAATTCACGGATTTCTTTCGTCAGACGTTCCAGAATCGTAATTCCTGTAGTACCGCCAATCGTAAAAATGATAATATTGCGAAGTCTTGCACCGTGTTCTCTGTAGAAATCTGTTACATAACGCAGACAGTGAATTAATGTTTCACCAGTTGCAATGATGTCACCAATCAGCAGAGTACTGTCCGGTACCATTGTCAGTTTGCTGTATTTGATTTCCAGACCTGCGATCTCATCTTCATTAAATACACGTTCACTGGAAAGGAAGCTGATATCATGAACGCGGATATGTTCTCTGTAGCAGCTCTCCTCAAGCGGATAGTTTAATGCGCCGCGAAGAATTGAAAGAATATTTGCGGTTGTTACTTTCTTCTGTTCTTTGAAATAGTAGAGCATCTGAGAAGTGGACGGAATCAGACAATGATACACTTCGTATCCAACTACTTCCGGTGTATTCAGAAGCTTTCTTGTTTCTGATTCAGAAACTACATAATATTCATTCTCGTAGTTTCCGCCCTCCAGACGATAGCAGTCTACACCCTGCTCTGAAAATTCCGGTACCAGTTTCACATTATTCCAGTTATCCATTGATTTAACCTCCATCTTCTCATGTACATTATCAGATATTTGTTATATCTGCATTTATAGTTTTCGTTATCCCTGTCATCAGCATGTGCCAAATCAGCAAAACAGCCAGCTTTTTCCAGTGCAAAAAGCCAGCTCCTATTAGAAATAGAATAGGCTAAACAGTTGATATTGTCAAGTCTGTAATTTGGTATTTTAACCAAAGCAGACTCCTTATGGTAACTGTTCACACGCTACTATTCCGCGAGGTGTTTTGGCATGAATATACCAAAATCCAGAGACATACGGCGCGGATTTATGCGATTAGCATAAATTCTGCGCACCCCTTGCATATTCCGTGAGTTTACCTTATAATGTAACGTATCAGTGTTTTAACAAAGTAAAGGGAAAAAGGAGTAAAGAGATGAAAAAGTTTTGGGACAAATGGACTGAGATCGCTCTGGTAAAGAGAATCCTGGTTGGTCTGATTCTTGGTGCGATTCTTGGAATCGCAGTTCCACAGGCCACAGGAATCGCAATTCTGGGTGATGTCTTTGTAAGTGCTTTAAAAGCAATCGCACCGTTACTGGTGTTCTTCCTGGTTATCAGCTCTCTGTGTAACGCAGGAAAATCTCATGGAGGAGTTATTAAGACAGTTATTATCCTGTATATGTTCAGTACTGTACTGGCAGCAGTGATCGCAGTATTTGCAAGTATGGCATTTCCTGTAAAACTGACACTTGCAAACGCAGCAACTGATACAAGCGCACCACAGGGCATTGCAGAGGTGTTAAATAACCTTCTGTTAAATGTCGTTGCAAACCCGGTATCTTCTCTGGTAAATGCAAACTATGTAGGAATTCTGATGTGGGCAGTTCTTCTGGGACTTGCATTCCGTGCGGCAGATAAGATGACAAAGAAAGTTCTGGCTGATGTTGCGGATGGAATTTCCATGGTAGTAACATGGATCATTAACCTTGCACCTGTCGGAATCTTTGGCCTGGTATTTAACACAGTATCTACAAATGGTCTGGATATCTTTACTACATATGGAAAACTGCTTGTTCTGCTTGTAGGATGTATGCTGTTTATCTATTTTGTAACAAACCCGATTCTGGTTTACTGGTGTATCCGTCAGAATCCATATCCGCTGATTTTCCACTGCCTGAAAAGAAGCGCGCTGACAGCATTCTTTACAAGAAGTTCAGCAGCCAACATTCCGGTAAATATGAAAGTCTGCGAAGAGATGGGACTGGACAGAGATACTTATTCTGTAACTATTCCGCTTGGTGCTACGATTAACATGGATGGTGCAGCCATCACTATTACAGTTATGACAATGGCTACAGCATTCACACTTGGTATTAACGTAGATATTCCGACAGCAATCATCTTAAGTTTACTTGCTGCTCTGTCTGCATGTGGAGCTTCCGGTGTTGCAGGTGGATCCCTTCTGCTGATTCCGCTGGCATGTTCTCTGTTTGGTATTTCAGATGATATTGCCATGCAGGTTGTTGCAGTTGGATTTATCATCGGCGTTATTCAGGACTCCGTAGAAACAGCCCTGAACTCATCCTCAGACCTTCTGTTATCTGCCTCCGCAGAATTCAGACAGTGGAGACTGGAAGGGAAAGAGATTAAATTTAAATAAGAAATGGGAAATCCCATATAGCGACCGCCCGAAAGGACGGTCGTTTTTATGTGAGCGAAAACTTCGGACATACGATTTTGCGCTAAAGCATACACTGTAAAAACAGCGTCTTCGGAGGCTTATCCGTGAAAGATTATATCGAAGAGCGGGCAGTGGAAATTGCGAATTATATTATTGAGACAAAGGCGACAGTGCGTCAGGCGGCGAAGAAATTTGGAATTAGTAAGAGTACAGTACATAAGGATTGTACCGATCGTCTCAAACAGCTAAATCCGGGACTGGCCAGTGAAGTCAGACAGGTTCTGGATGTGAATAAGCAGGAGCGGCATATCAGAGGTGGTCTTGCAACCAGAGAAAAATACCTGCATCAGCATTAAGGCGGAATTTCACTGTATGTTAAATTATTTTGGCTATAACAGACAGTAGCTTTTTGATAGGTTCTTTATATTAGGGGGGAGTTATGACAGATTAAGAGATACGTCATAACTCCTTTGTCTGTGTTGGAAAAAGGAAAGAAATTTTTATAGAAAAGATATTGAATATCAGGTAGAACTTGTGTATAATGAACTTACAAAATAACGTATATTATTTTAGAAAAAACTAAAATAAAAACCAAAAAACACCAATCATGGAGGTAAAAATGACTAAGCTAGTAATTAATCCATCAAAAAAACAAAGCAAAATCAACAAAGAGATTTACGGACATTTCTCTGAACATCTTGGAAGATGTATCTATGAAGGAATCTATGTAGGTGAGAATTCTCCGATTCCAAATAAGAACGGAATGCGTACAGATGTAGTAGAAGCCCTGAAACATATCAAAATCCCGGTGCTTCGCTGGCCGGGTGGATGCTTCGCAGATGAATACCACTGGAAAGATGGTATCGGACCGAAAGAGACACGTAAAAAAATGATTAATACACATTGGGGCGGTGTGGTAGAAGATAACAGTTTTGGTACTCATGAATTCTTTGAACTTTGCGAGCAGCTTGGATGCGAGGCTTATGTAAATGGAAATCTGGGAAGCGGAACCGTACAGGAAATGTCCGAATGGGTAGAGTATATCACTTTTGAGGGCGTTTCCCCGATGGCTGACCTTCGTAAGAAAAATGGTCATGAGAAACCATGGAAATTGGATTTCTTTGGCGTTGGAAACGAGAACTGGGGATGTGGCGGAAACATGAATCCTGATTTCTATGCAAATGAATACCGCCGTTACCAGACTTATGTCCGCAATTACCATCCAGATCATCCGATTCACAAAATCTGCTGTGGTGCAAATGTAGATGATTATGAATGGACATCTGAAGTATTAAAGACTACACATAATCATTGCCTGAAAGAACTTCACGGAAATATGGATGGCCTTTCTCTTCATTATTATGTACATCCGGAAGGATGGGAAATCAAGGGAAGTGCAACTGATTTTGATGATAAAGTATGGTATAAGAGTCTGAATAAGGCACTGTTCATGGAAACTCTTATCGAACGTCATGGACACATCATGGATGAGTATGATCCGGAGAAAAAGATCGGTATGATTGTTGATGAATGGGGTGCATGGTACATCGTAGAACCGGGAACCAATCCGGGATTTTTGTATCAGCAGAATACAATGAGAGATGCTCTGATCGCGGGTATTACTCTGAACATCTTTAACAAACACAGCGACAGAGTTAAAATGGCAAACCTTGCGCAGATTGTAAACGTGCTTCAGTCTGTTATTCTTACAGACGGCGCAGATATGATTCTGACACCAACTTATCATGTATTTGATATGTATAAATATCATCAGGATGCGATGCTTGTAGACAGCTCTATCGAGACAGAAACTATCGGTGTGGAAGAAGAATGGAAGGTACCAAACCTTACAGAATCCGTATCTGTAGCGGAAGACGGAACTGTACATATCACACTGACAAACCTTTCCCTTGAGAAAGATTATGAAATCAGAACAATTCTTACAGACTATCAGGTGAACGAAGTAAAAGGTGAGATTGTACATGGGGAAATGCATGAAATGAACACCTTCGAGACACCGGATCAGGTTCGTGTGAAAGAATTTAATGAAGTTGAAAAGACAGCAGAGGGAATTAAATTCACAATTCCTAAATGCAGTGTTCTTCACCTGGAAGTGAGATAATAAAAACAATCAGTAGATTTAGGGAGAAAAGGTATGAACGGGAAGCTGCGTGTGTGCAGGAAATGTCTGCCCGGACAGAATAACGAGGAATCTTTTTATGAAGATCTGTCGCGATACATTCAGCGTATGGATGAAGAACTGAAAGTGGACCAGCAGACCTATGAAAAAAGGCTGAACATATGCAGTACCTGTGACCGGTTAATGAATGGGATGTGCAGGCTCTGCGGGTGTTTTGTGGAGCTGAGAGCTGTACAGAAGGTGCGAAAATGTCCGGATCTTCCGGCAAAATGGGAGGCGCAGAAATGAAAGACGGTTTCAGAGAAAGTTTATTAAATAAAGTGAAAGTAACAGATAAGTTCTGGCAGGGATACCAGGAACTGGTGATGGATATAGTCATTCCTTATCAGGAAAAAATATTAAATGATGAGATTCCGGGAGTAGAAAAAAGCCATGCGCTGGCAAACTTCCGTATTGCAGCAGGACTGGAAGAAGGCGAATTTTATGGCATGGTTTTTCAGGACAGTGATGTTGCGAAATGGCTGGAAGGCGTAGCATATGCACTGGAAGTACGTCCCTATCCGGAACTGGAAGAACGTGCAGATAAAGTAATTGAGATTATTGAAAAGGCACAGCAGGAAGATGGTTATCTGAATACTTTTTTCACTATCAAAGAACCGGAACACCGCTGGCAGAACCTGCAGGAATGCCATGAATTATACTGTGCAGGCCATATGATGGAGGCTGCGGTAGCCTACTATGAAGTGACAGGCAAAGATCGTCTGCTTCATGTTATGGAGCGCATGGCAGAACATATTGAGAAACGTTTTGGGACAGAAAAAGGCAAGGAACCGGGAATTCCTGGACATCAGGAAATTGAACTGGGGCTCCTGCGTCTTTATGAAGCAACGGACAAAGAAAACTACAGAAACCTGGCCAGATATTTCATTGAACAGCGTGGAAAGGACCCGGATTATTTTGTAAAGGAAAAAGAAAAAAGAGGCTGGGTTCACTTCGATATGGATGTGAATAACAGAGAATACAATCAGGCACATGCGACTGTCTATGAGCAGAAAGAAGCAGTAGGGCACAGTGTCCGTGCAGTATATATGTATACGGCAATGGCAGAACTGGCTTCTCTTTATAAGGATGAGAAACTTTATCAGGCATGCTGTGACCTCTGGGAAAATATGACTGAAAAGAGAATGTACATCACAGGCGGTATCGGCAGTACGGTAGACGGAGAAGCTTTTACGATTGATTATGATCTGCCGAATGATACGGTTTATGCCGAAACCTGTGCATCTATCGGATTGGTATTTTTTGCGAGAAAAATGCTTGATAATGTGATGGATGGACGTTATGCGGATGTGATGGAGCGTGCGCTTTACAATGGAATTATCAGTGGAATGCAACTTGATGGAAAGAGATTTTTCTATGTAAATCCGCTGGAAACAGAACCGGGAGTGAGTGGAAAATTATATGGACATAAGCATGTACTGCCGGAACGTCCGGGCTGGTATACCTGTGCATGTTGCCCTCCGAATGTGGTTCGTCTTCTGATGTCTCTGGGAAAATATCTGTGGAGCGAGACAGAGGATGGTGTGTATTCTCATATTCCGGCAGGGACAGAGGCACATTTTGACAAGATGGATGTAACGGTGGAAAGTAATTATCCATGGGATGGTAAAGTGACCTATCATGTGACCGGAAAAACAGAGGAAGAAACCATTCTGGGAATTCATATTCCATCCTGGGCGCGTCCGGGCTCTGTTCAGGTGCGCATCAATGGAAAAGTGGAAAATATCAGTGCAGATGTGGAAAAAGGTTATCTGATTCTGAAACGAGTGTGGGAAAAAGACGAAGTAGAGGTTGTTTTCCCAATGCGAATCCGTAAGATTTATGCAAATCTGAAGGTGAGAGAAGATGCAGGTTGCGTGGCATTTATGCGCGGACCGATCGTTTATTGTTTTGAGGGTGTGGATAATCCGGGACTGCTTCAGTCCTATCATATTTTTGAGGATGCAAAAGCAGAGGCAGAAGTCTGCGAGGAAGGCCTTCTGGAAGGCTGCGTTCTTCTGAAAATCAAAGCCCGTAAACTGGAAACAGTAGGGGATTCGCTGTACAGTGAGGTGGCACCTGTGAGAACACTGGCAACATTGACAGCTGTACCGTATTACACATGGGGGAACCGCGGAGAAAACCAGATGAGAGTCTGGATGCGCGGAGAATGACAAAATACACGGCATCTGGGTGCGTTACAAAGAGTAGAATTATGGGAATATCCGATTGACTAAAATGAAAAAGACAGGGAAATTTGTGAAAATCCGCAATTCCCTGTCTTTTTGTAATACTATGTTTTTGCGATGATATGTCTTTTTTGCAATGATACATTTTGGTGTAGTGATACATCTTTTGGATGTGTGACTATACGTTTGGCGTGTAATGCACTTTTACATTGATATCCTGATTATAGTTTCCGAAATCTTTACCAAAGAGTGTCAGTCCGCCAATATTCTGGGATGGCTCATCCACCTGGAAGCGGAATACAATATCATCCTGGGAGGTGAAAGTAAGCTGCTGGGTGTTGACATCTGAAATCTTCAAACCGTCAATAAAAGTACCATGTCGGTCAATGACCAACATCTTTAAGAGACCGTACTGATTCCAGTTCGGAAACCACCAGTCAGGCGTAAACATTCCATGAACATCACCAAAGTCTCCTGGGCTTGTCCATGTTCCAACTTTCGTATTGTTCAGGAAAAATGAAATATCGGAAGGCCAGTCGCTGTTAACACCAGGTGCTTCTGAACTGATTTCAAAAGAGAGGGTCAGACGGTCAATCTTCTGCCCTGGTGGAAGCATATTTGGAATACGGTAATCGATAAATCCGCGTCCAAACCATAAAATTCTGGCATCTACATGGCTTGGATGAGCAAAATAACGGGGATCATCTACCTCGCCGATCAGGTTCTCGGTAGTGGAAAGACCGCAGGTCGGATAAACAGAGTAATTAAAATAATTGCCGATCGGAATATCAATAGAATAACTGTTCTCAGCCGGACTTTCGTTGTTAGTGGCAACATCTACCAGAATCTTATCGACATTGATACGGCAGACTTTCTGGTTGCCGTGACCGGAATGCTCTGGCAGGATAGCGAGAATTCCGGTTTCTTCCAGTTTCTTTACATGGCTGGTCAGGGCGCCGTTGGTGATTCCCAGACTGGCAGCCAGTTCATTCATGTTCATTTCCTGATGTTCAAGAAGCGTTTGGATCAGTCGTACGCGAATCTCAGAACCAAGTGCCTTGAAGACAGGAACCGCCTGTTCCAGACTTTTAATATATAACATAACGGATTTCCCTTTCTGATTTATAAGTTTATGGTAAATTATAGCGAATATGAAAAAAATGTGCAATGCAAAGAAAGAAAAAATATAGTTGCTATTTTCTAAAAAATGCGTTACAATTTTAAATATATAAAAAATACTTTATATAAATCTAAAATAAAAATGAAAACAAAGACAAATGAACGAAAAAAGGGGGACACAGACAATGAGTGAAGAACTTAAGTACAATGAGCCATGGATTTTACAGAGAGCAGACCCATATGTATACCGCCATACAGATGGAAATTATTATTTTACAGCATCCGTACCGGCTTATGACCGTATCGTACTGAGAAGAAGCGAAACTCTGGCAGGACTGAAAGACGCGGAAGAAGTAACAGTCTGGGAGAAACATAAAAAAGGAATTATGAGCGAACATATCTGGGCACCGGAACTCCATTATCTGGATGGTAAATGGTACATTTATTTTGCCGGTGGAGATAAGGACGATATCTGGGCAATCCGTCCATATGTGCTGGAATGTGCCGATGCAGATCCGATTACAGGAACCTGGACAGAGAAGGGCAAAATGGGACGTGCCAATGAGGACGAATTTTCTTTTGAAGCATTTTCCCTGGATGCAACTGTATTTGAAAATAAGGGAAAGCATTACTATGTATGGGCAGAAAAAGTCGGTGTAGGCAAACAGATTTCCAATCTTTATATTGGCGAAATGGAATCCCCGTACAAACTGAGAACGGTTCAGGTATTGCTTACCACACCAGATTATGACTGGGAGAGAGTTGGATTCTGGGTAAATGAAGGCCCAGCAGTGATTCACCATGACGGAAAAATCTATCTGACTTATTCTGCATCTGAAACAGGTATCGCGTACTGCATGGGAATGCTGACAGCAGATGAGGATTCTGATCTTCTTGATCCGAAATCATGGACAAAGGAACGCTATCCTGTTCTTTGTACAGATGAATCTCGAGAAATCTATGGCCCGGGACATAATTCTTTCACGGTAGACGAAGAAGGAAATCCGATTATGGTTTACCATGCAAGAACAGAGGCAGAGATCATAGGCGATCCGCTGTATAATCCAAACCGCCATGCGATGCTGATGAAAATTCGCTGGGATGAAAAGACGGGAGCGCCGGTATTTTCTTACGAGGATTAAGAAATAACGTAACTGTTCAGTATCCTTGCAGGATGAGAAACGACTGAATAGTAACAGGATAATAAATAATCAATATGGGATAAACATTTGGAAAATTGGAGAATGGTATGAGAAAAAAATGGGGTATGATCCTGGGTCTGACTGGCATGATGATTCTGGGATCACAGGGAATATATGCTGCGGAAACTGCTGACAGTACTGCGGAAACTGCTGAAGCAGAAAGTACAGAACCCGCAGATGATGTGGAAATGAAAGAAACAGATAAAGATATGGAAAATACAGTTGATATTGAAAGTCGGATAAAAAAAGGTGGCTTCTCTGCAGGGGTTTCCGTACACGATCCGTCCATCATCAAGGATAACGGAACTTACTATATTTTTGGCTCCCACATGGAGTCTGCGAAGTCCACAGACCTGAGGAACTGGACCAGTTTTTCATCAGGAGTAAATGTGCAGAATCCATTGTTTGATAACCTTTTCGACGGAGAAGAAGAAGGAAATCCGGCAGCTTTTACCTATGTGGGAAAGAATGAAGAAGGCGGTTATTCCGTATGGGCACCAGATGTGATCTACAATAAAAAGATGGGAAAATATGTGATGTATTTCTGTACCACATCCTCTTATGTGAAATCCAATATCTGTTTCGCAACTGCAGACAATATCGAAGGTCCGTATCACTACGAGGATACTTTTCTGTATTCCGGATACAGCTACCATGATGTTAAAGATGGCAGTCTCGAAGAACTGATGGGAACTGACCCACGCCCATATACAGCGGCAGCTTATGACAACAATAACTGGCCAAACTGTATCGATCCGGATGTTTTTTATGACGAAGACGGACGGATGTGGATGGTATATGGTTCATGGTCCGGGGGTATTTTCCTGATTGAGATTGATGAAGG
>NZ_JBBKBP010000034.1:0-32493 GCF_037890165.1 Blautia sp. HCN-1074 | reverse complement strand
CTATGAACAAATTGTACCATAAATATCTTATTCTGTAAACATACGTTCTTTTTTTAACAAAAAAATTGCGCGTCTAACTCATCTAACTCATCACTGAAGTAACGAGAATGCGACGCGCGGTCATTCAAACACACTCTTCAGCCATATTCTTAAGTTCTTCTGCAAATTCCGTCAGCGCAGGAATCAGACTGCCCTGAGGTTCCAGGATAAATTTCGGTTCCTGCTCATTCTTAAACTGCAAGCTTCTTCTGTATTTCTGCATGAGAAGCGGAATCCCTTCCGGATTCAGCTTTGCTTTTTCATAAAGTGTAATGCGCACTGATTTTCCGGTCTGCTTAATTTCTGTCACATAGCCCTGATGTGCGATAGCTTTTAACTTCGCAATTGCAAGGAGATTCAGCACTGCCTTTCCAGGTTCACCAAAACGATCCAGAAGTTCCTCTAACATATCATCATAGTCCTGCTGCGTTTCGATTCCAGCGATTCGTTTATAAATATCAAGTTTCTGGAATTCATTGCTGATATAGGAATCCGGAATAAATGCATCGATATTGAGGTCAATCGATGTCTCAAAATCTTCCATTGTATGGATTCCTTTTGCCTCTTTGACTGCCTCGCTGAGCATCTTGCAATAGAGATCATATCCCACCGCATTCATATGTCCATGCTGCTGTGCACCCAGCAGATTTCCCGCACCTCGAAGTTCCAGATCTCTCATGGCAATTTTAAATCCACTTCCCAGATCCGTATATTCACGAATAGCCGCCAGACGCTTCTCCGCAGTCTCCTTCAGCATCACGTTCTGCCTGTACATCAGGAATGCATACGCCGTTCTGTTAGATCGACCGATTCTTCCTCGAAGCTGATAAAGCTGGGAAAGTCCGTATCTGTCGGAATCATGGATGATCATGGTATTTACATTGGAAATATCCAGCCCTGTTTCAATGATCGTAGTCGAAACCAGTACATCAATATCACCATTTACAAACGCATACATGACATTCTCAAGTTCTCTCTCGCTCATCTGTCCATGTGCAAAATCCACCCTCGCATCCGGCACAAGTTTCGCTATGCGCAGGGCAACATCCGCAATATCCGTAACACGATTATAGACATAATAGACCTGTCCGCCCCTGCGCAGTTCTCTGTTGATTGCCTCCCGGACTGTCTCCTCATCATACTCCATAACATAGGTCTGAATCGGCATTCTGTCCATCGGCGGTTCCTCAAGAACACTCATATCACGAATTCCAATGAGGCTCATATGCAAAGTACGCGGAATCGGCGTTGCTGTCAAAGTCAGCACATCTACATCCTTTTTCAGCTGCTTGATTTTCTCTTTATGCGCAACCCCGAAACGCTGTTCCTCATCGATGATCAGAAGTCCAAGGTTCTTAAACTGTACATCCTTCGACAAGACTCTATGTGTTCCGATAATTACATCTACCTGTCCCTTTTTCAGGTCTTCAATCGCTTTCTTCTGCTGCGCCGGCGTACGGAAACGACAGAGAAGTTCCACTCGTACCGGGAACTCTTTCATTCGCTGTACAAAGGTGTTGTATATCTGCTGTGCAAGAATAGTTGTCGGGGCAAGATACGCCACCTGTCTGCTCTCCTGCACTTCCTTAAATGCGGCGCGCAGAGCAACCTCTGTTTTACCATAACCTACATCACCGCAGATCAGACGGTCCATGATTTTCGTGCTCTCCATATCCCGCTTGGCATCTTCAATGGCGCTAAGCTGATCTTCTGTCTCCTCATATGGAAACATTTCCTCGAACTCCCTCTGCCATACCGTATCAGGACCACAGACATAGCCTTCCTTTTCCTGACGTACCGCGTAGAGCTCTACCAGCTCTTTCGCAATATTTTTGACAGCTCCCCGGACCTTGCTTTTCGTCTTATTCCATTCCTGCGTTCCAAGCTTATTCAGTTTCGGAGTTTTTGCCGTATCACCGCCCGAGTATTTCTGAAGACAGTCTAACTGAGTTGCCAGAATATAAAGATTGCTGCCGCCACGATATTCAATCTTAATATAATCCTTAACGATCCTGTCCACTTCCACTTTCTCAATTCCGCGATAAATACCAAGCCCATGCTTCTCATGAACCACAAAATCCCCGATAGAAAGCTCTGCAAAATCCTGGATACGCTTTCCGTTATAATTCTTTTTCTTCTTTCTCTTCTTCTGTTCCTGACCAAAAATATCCGACTCTGTCATCACCGCAAATTTGATCAGTGGATATTCAAAGCCTTTTTTCGCATGACCATAAACCACCATGATCTCACCCGGCAGAATCTCCCTGTCATAATCCTGCCCGTAAAAAGCAGCCAGTCCTTCTTCCTGGAGATCCTTCGCCAGTCGTTCAGCTCTGGTACGGGAACCGGAGAGCAATGCGATCTTGTATCCCTGTTTCTTATACTGGTGAAGATCCTTTACCAGAAGTTCAAAGCTACTGTTATACGAACTGACTGATTTTACTTCCAGATAAAATTTCTCCCGGACCTTCCAGCCCGCCTGCTTCGGTTCCAGCGCACAGACAGAAATACAGTTTCTCTTATTTAATTCTTTCTGAAGTTCTTCAAAAGAACAAAGCCAGTTGTCCGGCAGATTCTGGCTGCCTTTTTCCTCGCGGTGCATACGGCTCTGGCGATATTCCTCTTCTACTGCTTCACCTTTCTCCGTCAGTCGATTCGGTTCATCCAGAAAAATAACCGATTTCTCCTTTGGAAAATAATCCAGGAAAGAAACCATATCAGATTCCCCGATATGTTCTACTGCCGGATAAATCGTAATCTCCTCCAGATTCTCGAGGGATCTCTGGCTCTCAGCGTCAAAACTTCGTATAGAATCGATCTCATCCCCCCACAGTTCGATTCTCCATGGATTTTCCTCTGTGAGGCAGTAGATATCCACAATACCACCGCGAATAGAAAACTGTCCCGGCATTTCCACCTGACCTACACGCTCATATCCCAGATCCACCAGTTTATTTTTCAACTGATCCATGTCTATCGTACTGTCATTTTCATAATGAATCAGCTGGCTTTTTATTTTTTCCAGCGGTTCCAGGAAATCCATGCATCCGTCAATGCTTGTGACAACTGTAAGTTCCTTTTCCTCCAGCAATGCCCGGATTACTTTCATTCTCTGTCGGATCAGCAGATTTCCATGAATATCTGCCTGAAAGAATAGAAGATCCTTTGCCGGATAGGAATATATTTTCTTATCATAAAACCGGTAATCTTCATAGATTTCTCTGGCCCGGCGTTCATCTTCTGCCAGGATCAGACGATATGGCGCAGTCTCGGAAAGACCGTACATCAGATGGGATTTCTGCGATTCCATACATCCCGAAACCTGCAGAATCCCCTTATTTGTTTTACTTTTTTCTTTAATCTGTTCAAACTCTGCAAGTCCATGCAGAGGTGCCATAAATGCTTTCATATTCACCTCTTATATGTCTCCGATAAATAAATCTTTCTGCCATTCATTGCTATTCGTAAGTCCCACCCACTGCTTTTTGCTTCTCGCAATTGAAGCAGGGGACTTACTTGATTCGGTTAAAAATATTACGCCAAAAGTTCCAGAACACTGCGGCAAGATAAAAGCGGCACCTGTTTTCCTGCTGTAGCATCATTAACAGTCACCGCTTTTCTTCCTTTTCTTCCATTAAAAGCAGCCAGCATGTGCCACTTACCACTTTGCCGCTTCTTACTTCTGTGCAGGTACTTTTCTGTTATATTCGTTCATCGCCGCATCTACGCCCTGTGAGATCATGATATCCACAGCCTTTGCCGCTTTTTCTATTGCTTCATCCACAAGTTTTCTGTCTTCTGTGGAAAATCTGCCAAGTACATGATCTGCAAGATCCCATCCCTTTGGCTTAGCTCCTACACCTACTTTAATGCGCAGAAACTTCTCTGTGCCAAGCTGACGGATAATATCCTTAATTCCATTGTGTCCACCTGCGCTTCCCTGCTTACGGATGCGAAGCTGTCCCGGTTCCAGATCAATATCATCATAAATAACAATCAGTTCTGTCTCCGGATCAATTTTGAAATAATTCGCCATCTCGCGGACAGGTCCGCCACTCAGGTTCATAAAAGAAAGAGGTTTCATAAGAATAACCTTTTCTCCGCCAATCATCGTTTTTCCGTACATGGCATTAAATTTCACGCCGCCCTGCGGAACATTGTAGTCCTCTACCAGATGATCAATGGTGTCAAATCCCATATTGTGCCGTGTTGCTTCATACTCTCTCCCGGGATTTCCCAGTCCCACTACTAAATACATATGCGCGTCTCCTAATTAAAATATACCATTTCGTCTTTCAGAGGTTCGCATTCTTTTGCATCACTTGCATAAAGCACAATGCCTTCGCCCTGATATTCTGTACGGTTTTCAAAAGCAACCTTTGCAGTTACCTCTACCCAGCTTCCTTCTTTGATATGAGATGCATTATCACTTCTGCACACATATCCAAGAAATGTAGTATCATCTGCACAGCAAGTCATTGCAACACGTCCCGGAACAAAGAATTTGCTTCCCATTCCACGAGGTTTCATAACACGACCTTTAAAGCGTACAGTTTTACCCACATATTTCTCCGGGTTATCCATTGCATCTACAAACCAGATTCCGTAATCTTCCGGCTGGATCTCAATGACAGGTGCATCAATATCAAACGGCATCTCATCCTGGAAAATGTCGTCCATTTCACCTTCTTCATCCTCAAAAATAACCTCTGCACTCTGATTTGCGACCTTAATTCCACGTCTGTATGCAGGAAGCGGATCTCCCTCTTTACAACGGTTAAATACAACCATATCTGTATTTCTCACCATATCCATGAACAGAGACTTCATATTTGCCATATAAACCTGATAAGTTGTCGCATCTACGCAGGTAATCTCCTGCTCAATACCCCAGCCGTCCGGAAGCTCCATCTGCTCGAATTTACTTACAAGCCACATTCCATTGTATTCGATCACAACACGTTCCGGCTGATGGATGATATCCATCGCAGCCAGACGCTGAGGAGTCAGATCTTCTTCATCCTCGATCACTTCTATAACTGTGTTTGTAAGTTTCAGTTTATCCATATCATATTCTTCTTCGCCTTCTTCGCAAAGAATCAGCAGTGTCTTTCCATCAATGGCGAAATAGTCCTGCTGTAATGTAAAATCCAGGAAAGTTGTCTTTCCACTCTCCAGAAATCCTGTTACCAAATAAATGGGAACTCTGATATCATCCATAATTCTATTTCCTTTATCCTGATTATTTTGTCACTGCGCTACGGTTTATCTGTAAGCCGTAACTTTTTTTATTACCGGACGCGGTAATTGTTTTTTATTCTGCAAGGCCAAATAACTCTGCAAGTTTATCTTCTTTCAATTTAGAACCAATCACGCAGAGACGGCCCGTATATTCCGGTGCTCCCTCACGAATCTCTGTTTCTTCCGGAACCATATCAAAGTAGATCCATGTTCCATCTTCTGCCGGAAGCATTCCTTTTGCACGAAGGATGATACCGTAATCTTCAGAAGCAGAAAGAGCTTCGAGCATTTTCTCAAGTCCTTCTCTTGTATACTTCTTAATTGTCTCGCGTCCCCAGCTTGTAAATACTTCATCTGCATGATGATGGTGATGGTCGTGGTGATCATGTCCGCAGCCGCATTCATGGTCGTGGTCATGGTGATGCTCGTGATGATGCTCATGCTCATCATGGTCATGTCCACAACCGCATTCATCATCGTGGTCATGGTGATGCTCATGTCCTTCATGATCGTGATGATGCTCATGCTCGTCGTGGTCGTGATCACATCCACATTCATCATGATGGTGTTCATGCTCATCATGATCGTGATGATGGTCATGCTCGTCATGGTCATGTCCACAGCCACATTCGTCCTCGTGATCATGGTGATGATGTTCTCCATGTTCATGTACATGTCCGCATTCCGGGCATACCTCTTCTTCTGCCATCAGTTCTTCTTCAAGAGATACCGGTTTCTCCATAACCTCAAGGATTTTCTTTCCATCAAGTTTCTCGATCGGAGTAGTGATGATCGCTGCTTTTGCATTGATTCCACGAAGAAGTTCCATAGCCTGCTGTGCTTTCTTCTCATCAATAATGTCTGTACGGCTCATAATGATTGCGCCGGCATATTCAACCTGATTGTTAAAGAACTCACCAAAGTTTCTCATGTACATTTTGCATTTCTTTGCATCTACTACAGTTGTGTAGCTGTTCAGTACGATATCTACATCTCCCTGAACACCCTGTACCGCTTTGATAACATCTGACAGTTTACCAACACCTGACGGCTCGATCAGGATTCTGTCCGGATGATATTTATCAACAACTTCTTTCAGAGAAGTTCCGAAGTCTCCAACCAGAGAACAGCAGATACATCCGGAATTCATTTCACGGATCTGGATTCCTGCTTCTTTCAGGAACCCACCGTCAATACCGATCTCACCGAATTCATTCTCAATCAGTACGACCTGCTCATCTGCATAAGCCTCTTTCAGAAGCTTCTTGATTAATGTAGTTTTACCGGCTCCAAGGAAACCGGAGATAATATCAATCTTAGTTGCCATCGTTTTGTTTCTCCTTTTCTATTTTTATGTTTTTTTACAAATTTATCTTGTAAGCAGATATGAAATAATTGTAACTGTTCAGTACCTCCACAGTTACGGTTAAAAATCGCCTTTGGCGATGGAGTTTTACCTTGTATGTCTCGGAATTTTGGCATATTCGCTTATATCCCATCTACTTATATATTTGTCCGTAACGCATTTATTATACACAAGCTTTCTTTCAGATTCAAGTCTGTCACACGCAAAGAAGGGGACATGATCCAATATCATGTCCCCTCTCGTATTTTAATGATCAACCGTTAATCATAAAGCTCATTAATTTATCAATATCTTCTTTCTCGTATGCAACGATCTCAAGTTCCGGAATCTCTCCGCCTGAGAAAATGTTTGCCAGAGACACATACTGGGATAATTTGGATTTAAGGTTCAGTCTGTCACCTTCGCCTGTTACTAATTCTACTCTTCCTTCGCAGCTGTCAACTACCTCAAAAAACTTCTCAATATCTTTAATGTTAGATACTTTCATGTTCATTCTCCTTTCAACATGTAAACTTTTCTCTCTATTCCTTGTTTTCGCGCTAATTATAACGCAGTTATATACAAAAAGCAATTATTGATTTTGCACGAATTTTCCAGGTATTCCATACGCTTAGTTATAATATCGCTAAATAACGCAAGTCCTGTTCCGGTCAAAACTTAATATGTTATTGTTCACTCCGCTCTTAGCAACATATCCCGTAGGATAATTGTGTCTGAGCAATAACCTTAATATACAAAAATTGCAACTCCATAAGCTGGCAGCGGATATGCAAATGAGAACTGTCTGTCATCGCATTCCTGTTTCACAGCCTTGAATGTCTTTGGCTCTGTCAGTCCGTTCTCATCCATGATCAGCTTATACTGTTTCTTCTTCGGAACACCAACTCTGTAATCCGGACGGTCAACCGGTGTAAAGTTAACTACATACAGAATATTATTTCTCTTCGTCGGCGATTTTCTTACAAAGCTGAAAATACTTCTGTCTCCGTCATTGGCATTGATCCACTCAAAGCCTTCCGGATCATTATCAGCCGCATAGAGCGCCGGATATTTCTTATAAATAGTAAGAAGATCATGTACATAATTCTGCAGATCTTTATGAGGTTCCTCATTCAGCAGGAACCAGTCAAGTTCTCTCTCCTCACTCCACTCACGAAGCTGTCCGAATTCCTGTCCCATGAAAAGGAGCTTCTTACCCGGATGACAGGTCATAAAGGAATATGCCGCCTTTAAATTCTTGAATTTATCCGGCAGTTCGCCCGGCATCTTCTCAAGCATGGAGCATTTCAGATGAACCACTTCATCATGAGAAAGAACCAGTACATATCTCTCACTGTATGCATAAGTCATGGAGAATGTCATCTTATTATGATTGAATTTACGGAAATATGGATCCAGTTTCATATATTCCAGGAAGTCATTCATCCATCCCATGTTCCATTTCAGGCTGAATCCAAGTCCGTCTTTCTCAGCATCTCCTGTAACCATCGGCCATGCTGTCGATTCCTCAGCGATCATCACTGTTCCATGATTTCTGCCGAGAACAACGGTATTCAGATGTTTAAAGAATTCAATCGCTTCCAGGTTCTTGTTTCCTCCGTATTTATTCGCAACCCATTCTCCGTCTTTCTTACCATAGTCAAGGTAAAGCATAGAGGCAACCGCATCCACACGAAGTCCGTCTACATGACACTCTTCAATCCAGTAAAGAGCATTTGCGATCAGGAAGTTCTTAACCTCCGGGCGGCCATAATTGTAAATCTTAGTTCCCCAGTCAGGATGTTCTCCCTGTCTCGGATCTGCATGCTCATATACTGCAGTTCCGTCAAAATTCACCAAACCATGGGCATCTTTCGGGAAATGTGCAGGTACCCAGTCAAGAATAACGCCGATCTTATTCTGGTGGAAATAATCGATCATATATTTGAAATCCTGCGGTGTTCCGTATCTGGAAGTCGGTGCATAATATCCGGTTACCTGATATCCCCAGGAACCATCAAACGGATGCTCGGCGATTCCCATTAATTCTACATGAGTATAACCCATCTCTTTTACATATGCAGTCAGAGAATGTGCAAGTTCCCGATAATTATAGAATCCTTCTTCATTCTCCTCTGTCCACGGATGTTTCATCCAGGAACCCGGATGAACTTCATAGATTGCCATCGGCTGTACTGTCTCGTCAAACTTCTCTCTGTTCTTGATCCATGTGGCATCTTTCCATTTATAATCTGTAATGTCTACAATCCTGGATGCCGTTCCCGGACGCTTCTCAGCCGCATTTGCATACGGATCGGCTTTATAAAGCTTCTCTCCATGTGCTCCTACGATAAAGAATTTATATAACTGTCCAATCTTGGCTCCCGGAACAAACACTTCATAGACACCGATCGGTCCTACCTTCTTCATCGGACTGGCCTCTTCATCCCAGTCATTAAATTCACCAATTACAGATACTGACTGGGCATTTGGTGCCCAGACCGCAAAATATACGCCTTTTTTTCTTCGATATGTAGTAGGATGAGCGCCCAATTTCTTATATACTTCGTAATTGGTTCCCTGTCCAAACAAATACTGGTCTAAATCCGTAAATTTCATACTCTCGCCCATCTGGAGTCCTCCCTTAATATTCATGTTTCTATCTTTTCACGGATATGAAAATATTATTGCTCACTGCAACATAAACAATAACACAAGAAGAACCCTGCAAAGCAGGATTCTCAGCCTGCGGTGGATCGTTCCAGACAACATCTTCCTTACTGCTGCAATGCGATCCGACCCGGCAGGGCTATGAACTGACTCTTAGTCATTCTATAAGCTTTATTATACCAACCCCCATTCGCTACGTCAATTAAAAATATGTGTATATTTAACAATTTTTATGCGTTTTTTGTGTTATTTTTGTAAAAAACACAAAGAGCAAAGAAACGCTGTCTTTCGCATTTCTTTGCTCTTTTTATTACTTTTTATTGTCCTTTAATATTCAGAGTCATCTCCGTAATCCACAGAATCGTCACTGTAATCTTCCGAAGAATCATCGCTGTAATCGCCGCTTCCGTCGTCATAGTTTCCATCTGAACTGCTGTCATCTGTACTTCCATCCTCACTTCCATCAGAATAATCTGAGTTTCCGTCAGAAGAATCTGATGAATCAGTTGTACCATCTGTGGAATCCGTAGAAGCTGCTGCATCTGCTCCGCCCTGATATCCGGGAACACCACCGTTGCTGAGTGTACTCGGCCAGAAATCAACATAACATGCATTCTGTAATGTTACATTCTTAGCTTCTGCCATCTCACTTACCGTCACAAGTTTATATCCTCTTGCAATAAGATCCGGAATCAGTCTTATGGCAGCCTGTACAGACGGCTCATGGATATCATGCATCAGGATAATTGTTCCATCTGTAAGATCTCCGTTCATTACTGCATTATAATCCGCATCCGCATCCATCAGCTTCCAGTCTTCCGTATCCAAAGACCACATAAAGAATGGTTTATTTACTGTATTATAAATATCTGTATTTCCATCTCCGTACGGTGCACGTGCTACTGTCGCTGCCTGTCCACAGGCCTGAGTCAGTGCATCATCCGTATCAGAAAACTGTTTGGCAACTGAATCAAGGTCAATCGTAGTCAGCTGTGTATGATCCCAGGAATGACTTCCGATCTCACAGCCAAGTTCCAGCATACGTTTCGGTGCATCCGGATATGCACTTACATTCTGTCCAAGCATAAAGAATGTTGCATGTGCATTATTCGCCTCCAGGCAATCCAGAAGCTCATCTGTATACTGTCCCGGACCATCATCAAAGGTCAATGCCAGCATCGGCCGTACCTGACTCGGATCATAAGATCCATCATCATTAAAGTAGTAATCTTTTACGCCCTTTGTCACCCATCCAGTCTGAATATATCCGTTTTCATCAAATGAATATGTCACACCGTCAATATCCTGAAATCCATTTGCAAAATATGTACCATCTGCATTCTGATACCACTTTCCGTTAGTATCTTCATGCCAGCCTGCTGTCATCGTGGAGATCTTATCCGTATCTGATTTACCCTTCAGTGGCTGTCTCACAGCCGCATCAGAATTAGCCTGAACCTCTTCCGTATCTGCCTGGGCCTGCACAGTCTGATTACTGCTTCCGCCTCCGGCTACATGATGAGCGATTGGAATAATGATTCCTCTCACCACAAATACAATAGCCAGAATCAGACCAAGCACGGAGAGTCCGATCTTCGTATAATGACGAATCATCATCTGGCGTTTTTTTCTGCGCATCCTCTCGCGCAAAACCCGCTTATCCATTGTTTCCTTTCCCCATTTCTATTTACATTAATTTAGCCAAGAACGTTTATCTGCAACTGCTGAATAGCTTCATAAGTTACTGTCATTCTTTTTGTAACTTCAATCATAACTCATTTACCAGGCAAATACAATGCCAATTATTCGTTACCGTTCACTCCGTGCCCGGTAACGTTACTGTTCGCTCCGTTCGCAGTAACGTTGCCAAAATTCATTCCAGATTGCCTGCGGCAATGGAATTTTGGCTTGTATGTCTCGGGATTTTGGCATATTCATGCCAAAACACCTCGCGGAATAGTGGTGTGTGAACAGTAACCCGGTAACCATTATTCCACTTCTTCTGTCCCCAGTTCCTCTTCCAGATTTACGTCAACATCAGAACCACTCTGATTTGTGCTGCTATCGCTGTCATCTGAATTTCCCGCGTCATCTGAAGTATTCGTATCTTCTGTATCCGTCATATCCTGTTCACTGTCTGAGTCTGAATTTTTTGCAGCTGCTTCTGCATCATCCGCGATCACATCGCCATTCGCGACTTTATCACTAACGCTTGCATTCTTTATAATAAAATCCTCTACTCTGAGAAGACCAATTGATTCGTCTACATAAGTCTGCCCGTATGTTCCAACCAATTCTGCGATATCACCGGCACCCATCTGTTCCACCAGTTCCTCCTGCAGCTGAAGGCTCTCTTTATCATCAAGAGACAGCCCTTCCGCATCCATGATTCCCTGTACAATCAGATTCTGTTTCACTTTACCTTCTGCATACTGCTGACACTGCTCGTCAAAATCATCCTGGGAAATCCCCTGGCTGTCTATGAATTCCTCTAAAGTCATATCCGCTTGTTTTGCATAAACTTCCATACTGCTCTTAAACTCAGAAATTGCAGAATCCACATCCTCCTGCGGATACTCTTTCACTTCCGAATTCTCAAGTACTGTACTCCATGCAGTATTTTTAAGAACTTCCTGTGCTGAATTCTTCGCTTCTTCCTCCAGCTGGCTGCGAACGCTTTCCCGATATTCATCCACAGTCGTATAATCTGTATTCTTTGCTACCCACTCATCGGTAAGTTCACCTGCGCGGCGCACATTCTGTACAGTGACTTTATATACAACTTCCTGACCTGCCAGAGTTTCATCTGCGTAATCTGACGGAAAATCAATCTTGATTTCCTTTGTTTCGCCTTTCTTCATTCCGATTACGCCATTCTCAAACTCATCAAACATCTGCCCCTGACCAATCACAAAATCATAATTATTGGCAGTCCCGCCATCAAAAGTCTGTCCATTCTTAGTTCCCACATAGTTCACAGTTACCAGATCACCTTCTTTGGCACTGTCAGATACAGGTTCTGCTTTATCCTGCAGATCCTGGTCAATCTGTGCCTGCACATCATCATCTGTGATTGCATCCACTGTATTATCCAGAGTCAGTCCTTTATATTCTCCAATCGTAATATATTTATCTACATTCTCAACCGACACAAGCCTGGTTGTTCCCACTTCTGCTTTTTTATTATCGGCAGACTTTTCTGTTTTTGTATTGTCTGTAATAACAGCCGCACCATCACCACATGCGGATGCAGTTAGTGCAAAACAGGCCGCAAACATGGCAAGATATATTTTTTTCTTCATAATAAATAATACTCCCTTCTACATTCCCGGTACCGGAGTCGGTCTTGATGAATCCCATACCTCTGATACGTCAAAAAGATCACTGAGCATTTCAGGATTATAGTACATTCTGTATCCATCCAGATTTCTTCTTCCCTGACGGAAATAATCACCTGTAATCTGTACGAAATACTGGCTGGAATCTACATTACAGAAATAACGGTATCCCTGACTCTTATAAAATTCATATTTCTCATTATCAGCAGAATATCCTTCCCAGCTTCCGATATCTGCTCCAAATGCAAAGATGATCATATCTGTTTTCCCAAGAATCGGAGCGACATATTTCTGCCACTTTTTATCATCTCTCTTTAAATCATCCAGCGAAGTAGCTCCAACATCCTTATGTCCCCAGGTATGGCTGGCAAACTCCCAGCCCTCTGCTTTCATAGCCTTCGCTACCTTCTTTGCATTCTTTACTTCCTGCTTATAATCAAAATCCGGGTTCTCCTCCAGAAACTTCTTCTGGTCATCCTGGAGTTTCTTTCCTGTTTTATATGCAATGTCCGTACGATAGCCAAGAACGCCATTATAACCTGTCATCGCCAGGATACCTTTCCTTCCATGATAAGAAAAGTCCGGATGTTCTTTTACAAAGGTATCGATCAACGGAACCATATCGTAGTCTCCTGTGGAAATACTTCCGTCGTCCTCTATATATTCATTCTTAACTTCACCATTGGAATCCACAACAAGTTTTGACGCAAACCCATCTCCATCCATATAGTGATAGTAACTTACATCATCCTGTGATAAAACAAACGGAATCTTTCCCGGTGGCAGCATAATACTGCCTCTGGACATTGTTCCATCTTCATTTACAACTGCCATATCATGGGGGCTGACCATTACATAACCTTTATCATACATATTCTGTATGATCTTATTAAATTCATCAATTGTTGTCATATACTGATTATATCCGTCAGAATCCGACTCTCCGTCAAAAGCTTTCGAGGTGTCCTTAATCAGTGTATGAAAAAACACATGTGTGATTTGTTCGAGCGGATATTCTGTGCAGGTAGCTTTCGTGTTCTCATAATCAGCCACCGCATTCTGCATATCTGTATTACTATCATAATCCGGCTGACTTTTTAGAAGTTCTATGGCTCCATCATAATTGTACTGTGTCGCCATAAGTGAAGCCTGCTCCAGCGGAGATTCCTGTGTTTCAGCCTGCTCTCCCTCATTCAGGCTGGTACCCTGCTGCTCATTCTCTGTTGTATCAGTATTCTGTTCTGTATCAGCATCCTGACTACCATCTGTCTGTACTGTTCCCTTCTCTGTTTCTGTACTTCCAGCTTTGGAATTCAGGAACGGAATATCCTGTTCAAACGGAAGGATTCCGCACCCGCTAAATCCCAGTGATACGCATAAAACTGCTGCCATCACACATGCTGCTTTTTTTCTCATATTCTGCCCCTTTCAATTATGCGTCTCCTTTATTCTGTCAGCGAACACTGTTCGTCCCCTTTATTATTCTCATCCCATAGTCGGGACCGGCACCGGTCTGGAAGAATCAAACACTGCCTGTGCATCAAACAGATCTGAAAGAAGTTCCGGATTATAGTACATTCTGTATCCATCCAGATTTCTCCTTCCCTGGCGGAAATAATTGCTGCGGATCTGTACGAAGTACTGACTGGAATCCACATTGCAATAATAGTTATACCCCTGGCCCTTAAGATATTCAAATTTCTCCCCTGAATAATCTTCTACACTGGTAAGATCTGCACCAAATGCAAAAATAATAATATCTGTTCCACCGATCAGCGGATCAACATTCTCTTTAAATTTCTGTGTATCTGCCTGTAATCTCTCCAGACTTACCTGACTTACATTCTGATGGCCCCAGGTATGACTCGCAAACAGCCATCCTTCATCTTTCATGGCCTGCGCAACTCTGGCAGCGCCTTCCCTCTCTGTATTCAGATCAAAATCCGGATGTTCATCAAGCCATTTCACTTTATCTGCATCCAAATCATCCGGACGGGTTTCATAACTGCTGTCTGTACGATAACCAAGAATTCCATTGTATCCTGTAAGCGCTACAATTCCTTTTGCTCCTCTGTATGAGAAATCCGGATGTTCTTCCACGAAACGGTCAATCAGAGGAACCATGTCGTAATCTCCTACAGAAATACTGCCATCATCTTCTACATATTCATTACGGACCTTGCCTTCATCATCCACAATAAGTTTCGTGGCAAATCCGTCCCCGTCCATATAATGATAATAACATACATCATCCTGCGAAAGGACAAACGGCACTTTACCTGGCGGAAGCAGAATTTCTCCCATATTCATGTTTCCATTCTCATCTGCTGTCGCCATATCATAAATGCTGACCATAACATATCCCTTATCATACATACTCTGCGTGATCTGATTAAATTCATCAATCGTTGTCATAACCTGGTCATAATCCCCTGTTTTATAATCCCCGTCAAATGCCTTGCTGGTATCTTTGATCAGTGTATGGTAGAAAACATGTGTCACCTGATCTAACGGCCAGGAAACACAGGAATCTTTCTTCTTCTGGTAAACCTTGACCGCATGCTGGAATTTCTCGCTTGTCTGATAAGTGTCACTGCCCTGAAGCAAAGCAATAGCCTTATCATAGTCATACTGATTTGCCGCATATTTTGCCTGTCTGTAAAGAGCTTTATCTTCTTTGCTCAGACTCTCTCCTTCCGGCGTTGCCTCAGGTGTTGCTGTATTTTCAGCTTCCGCTTCTCCCTCTGCTTCTGCAATTGTCTGGGCAGTCTTTTCTTTCCTTGTACCAAATAACTTTGCCATCTGAGTGATCTTTGTCTGCTGCTCGCTGAAAAATGTCTGCAATTCTTCCCCGTAAAATCCCACGCCGATTCCGATTGCTACCGCTGCCACTACTACGATTCCACCGGCAATACGCACTCTCTTTTTTCTGCGGCGAAGTTTATTGCGCCGTTCCAGTCTGGCTGCTCTTCGGGCCTCATATGCTTTATTGTCATCATAGAAGAAATCCTCATCCTCACTTGCAGCCGGAAGTTCTTCCTCCTCAGATGACTTATCCTGTACTTCTGTCTCTGAAGTCTGTGCCTGTTTCTCTGTTTCTGATTCCTGCAAAGCACTATCTGCATTTGTATCTTCTGTATTTGTATCTGTTGCCTTTGTATCTTCTGCATTTGTATTGGCATCTGCCATACTTGTATCTACTGCATTCTTATCTGCTGTATTTGCAGCCGTTTCATTTTTAGTTACTTCTTCCTTATCTGAAAGTCTCTCCTCTGTATTTTCAGAGTCAGGCTTTAATTTGCTCATACTTTCCTCCTTTTTATCCTCTGAATAAGTAATTGGTGAACAGTTACCTTTTGTTCAGTACTTTTATTGTTATCTGGATAACCATATTATAACCACACACAGGCTTTCCATCCTGTAAAAATGTTTTTACTACAATTATAACGTATAATAATACAAATTTCCAGTTACTATTCGCACTACACTTTCTCGCAAAATATTTTTATATACACCTGCCAAAATCCCAAGAATTCTTTTTTAATAATTGCGTTTTGTCCTGTTTAATGATAAAATAATTTTTATGCAATGGGCTGTCTATCTGTAACAGCCCCTGTGAAAACACACATATTAGGAGGATGCAAATGAGTACAGTAACAATAGTCCTTCTGGTCATTCTTGTTATCCTGATCGCTGCACTGATCGGTTTATATTTCTTCGGCAAAAAAGCTCAGAAGAAACAGGAAGAACAGCAGGCTCAGATTGAAGCAACAAAACAAACCGTTTCCATGCTGGTTATCGATAAAAAGAGGATGCCGTTAAAAGAATCCGGACTTCCTCAGATGGTAATTGAACAGACACCTAAGCTTATGCGCCGTTCCAAACTTCCGATCGTTAAAGCCAAAGTCGGACCAAGGATTGCTATCATGATCGCAGATGAGAAAGTCTTCGATCTGATTCCGGTTAAGAAAGAAATCAAAGCCGAAGTAAGCGGTCTTTATATCGTAGGCGTGAAAGGAATCCGTGGTTCTCTGGAAGCACCGGCTACTAAGAAGAAAGGTTTCTTCGCAAGATTTAAGAAAGATAAAGCTGCTAAATAATCACCAGTTAAATCAGTCAGGTGAATATTTACTGTATGAAAAAGACCGATGATCTTTGATATGTCTCCTGCTTCGCAGGCAGCATATCCCCATATAAGATCATCGGTCTTTTATTTAATTCTAATCGTTTTACACCTATCTGTAAGTTCTCCTATTTATAGGTTCCATTCAAGTCCCCTCTCACAGCTTATTGCTCTTCGCAATTGAAGCAGGGGACTTACTTGATTCGGTTAAATCGTGAAATCCTTACAATCCTTCGGCTGTGCCTTAATCGCAAGATAGCAGTCTGCCACATGCTCCTGATTCATATCCAATGCATAGTCAACCTTCATATCAAGGCTGCCGTCATTTTCCTCCAGATTCATATTCGTTGCAGCAATTCCCATCTCGATTGTTCCATAAGGAGTCGTATAGTAAGTCATATTCTTCTTACCCTGTTCAAAAACCATGTGAACATTAACCACACCTTTTTTGCGGACTTCCATGCCCTTAGGTGATATTTTTATGTAATTAATCGTAGGTTCTGCGAAATCCTCCAGAATCTCTTCATAGCGCAGATAATGACTTCCATTCCGGAAATAATACTGTCCAGGTACAACGATCTCGACCGGTTCCTGATCGCCATCTGCATCTATTGTCTGAAGTCCCCTTACGTGAATCAGTACTTCTTTATCCATTTCTCTCATACTCCTGATATTCTTCTATAGCTTTGTTTTTATGTATCATTCCAGCTGCTACAATATTTTTAAGAATCACTATAATTCAGCACCTGACAGTTCATATAATCAATCACACTGTCTTCTCTTTTGCAGCTATAATATATCAATACTTTTCTATGTCTATTTTCTTGGTCATCTCCACATCATACGGCAGAATCGAATTGGCAAATGCCTTAAACTCATCCGCCAGGTCACTTACATAGAAGCGGTACGGAAATTCATTCTTCTCTGTACCTTCGCTGGAAAGTCCTTTCTCATCCAGCAATCTGCGCAGCTCAAGCGCAGTCTCATAAGCCGGATTCACCAGACACACATCCTCTCCCATGATCTTTCTGATCGTAGATCGAAGCAGTGGATAATGTGTACATCCCAGGATAAGTGTATCTACCTCTTTATCCTGCAGCTCCTTCAGATATCTGGCAGCAACCTCATCTGTCACAGAATCATGTAGCCATCCTTCCTCAACCAGCGGTACAAAAAGGGGGCATGCTTTTGCAAAGACTGTGATCGTTGGATCCAGTTTCTTAAGGTATTCTGCATGTATACCACTTCCTACTGTTCCTACAGTACCAATAATTCCAACCCTTTTATTCTTAGTCTGGGCTGCTGCAACCTCAGCTCCTGGTTCTATTACACCAATGATCGGAATATCAAATTCATCTCTTACTGCATCCAGTGCAAATGCACTTGCCGTGTTACAGGCAATGACGATTGCCTTGACCTGCTGTTCCTGCAGAAAACGGATGATCTGCCGGGAGTACCGGATAATTGTCTCTTTCGATTTACTTCCATAAGGCACTCTCGCCGTATCACCAAAATATACGATTTTCTCTGAAGGAAGATTGCGCATAATCTCACGCGCAACGGTCAGTCCTCCCACACCGGAATCAAATACTCCAATCGGTGCCTCTCTGTCTATATTCATTAATTTCTCTCCATCTCTATTGATTGTTCGTAACTGTTCAGTACCTCGCGGAATAGCAGACTGCTGAATTGTTACGATTGTTCATTATCTTTCATAATGATTGTCCCATTATTCTATCACCAATCAAGAGCCCGCGCAAGCCAGAAGGATATCTTTATGTCATCTTTCTGGTCTTTATTTTCCTCAGGGATCTGAGAGAAACAGAATTTCGGATAGAGCGTTCCCCACCATGCGGTAACTGCTGTCTGTTCCTGTCGTTTTTGTGCGAAATTTTGTACTTGCTGCGGCATCGTTCCCGCCAGAATCGCACCTGCAAGTCCTCCTATAATCGTAATGGTCAATTTCTTTGTTATCTTTCCTGCTATACCTGTTTTTCTTTTTATCATTGCGTTTCTTCTATTTATCATTGCATAAACCTCCTGTTAATTGTGTTATTGAAATTATTTACACATTCTGAAGATTTATACTTCCATTCCTGATATTCACATAGGGCAATTCCTTCAGCTTATCCTCTTTATACTTTTCATAAAAAAGCTCCCTGAGAGTCACCATCTCTGTATTTCCCCCTGACATTCTGTTCTCAAGCAGCCCTGAAATATATTCTCCCACCGACGAATTATCCTCCCCCTGCCAGTTCAGAATTTCTGCCGCATTTTCCGCTTCAAATACATAAAGATCCTCCCCGACAAAAGCCTCCTGTTTCAGATAATCGAGGACCATTCTCCAACGTCCATCTTCTACAAGTGTCTGTCCAATGACCAGCACCTGCAGATGTCCCATATCCAGAAGTTTCTCCTGCGAACGGTCATATGCCTGCTCAATCTGCGTAAAATCAGAACCACTGATCTGCAGAAGTCTTGCCCCGCCATCTTCCTCTTCTTTCCCCTGTCCGGTACTCTCCGACATATCCGGCATCCCATAAGACAGAAGAATTCCTTCCGGCGAAGCGTCCATGCCAAGCGCCATCGGATATATTCTCTTTTCTGGCTCCACAGCCACACCACATCCTCCCAGGAAAAAGCTGAGCGCCAGAATTCCGGCAACCACAGCAGGCGCTTTCTTCCTGTGATTCTTATGTCTCTCCTTTCCTCTGAAAAACAGATAAACCTGGCAGATTAAAATTCCCGGAACAAAAACATATGCCAGAATCCACCCAAAATAATTTAAGATTCCATTTCCATTCTCTTCCAGAAGTGATATCAGAAATATCATCACCGGCATCCATAACCGCCCCGTACCAAGGTGTGCTTTTCGGATGATCTGATGTCCATAATGCAGCAAACTTCCTATCGCAAAAAGCAGGCTGTATAACAAAAATCCCATCCATATAATATCAAAACGCGCCAACACATTTCCGGGAAGATCAGCGCCGTCCAATAACGGTAAAACCGGATAACTTTCCGCTTTTATCCTGTCATATCCCAGCACTGCCGGAAGCAGAAGTTCCATTCCTATAAGGAGCACTCCCAGTGTCAGGATCGCACCCGCTGCAGTCTTCCCTGCACTTCCATATTTCTCCACATCTCCCATCAGAAATGGCAACAATGCAACCGCCGAAAATGCACATAATATCCCGTAAAAAGACTGCCGGATATTCTTCCCTGTAACCTCATTCCACTGCAACGCTTCCATAAAATACTCTGCCTTCGCCTGAGGTACGCAAAGTGCCAGCATAATCACAATTCCCCCCAGAAGCAGGCCTCCGGAAACTTCCGCCATTCGCCCTCTTCTCTGCATTCCCTTATAAGTTCCCAGCGAACACGCCACTATCGCCCAGAACGCAATCCATCTGCCGGAAACTCCTGTGATAAGACTCGCAGGAACCAGATATCTTAAAAGTGCCAACAGATATCCTCCTGCCAGCAATACATAAAGCAAGAAGAAAATCCCAATCAGCCGCCCAACAAAACCTCCCGCAGATTTTACAAGATCATCAAAAGCAGGCGTGAGGCGAATCAGCAAAATCACATAGAAACCAAGTAAAATCAATGCAAGCACAGTCCCTGTCACAGCGCTGATCCCATTTATTCCACCTTTTCCAAAAATACAAAGCATAAACGGTGCAAGAAGTGCCAGTATCATCTGTCTGTATAATTGTCTGTGAGAAATTCTGTTATTCTCTGCAAATCTCATGAACCGGATCCCCTCCTTTTTAACCGGATTTTCTGTTCTTCTCTTGCAAAAAGTGGTCTTAAGCTTCTTCTTCGCAAAGGAATTCTCAAGATTCCCTCTCCTCCATTGCCCGCCTGTTCTTTCTTTATAAAAGGCACCAGATACGGAACCGAGAAACTCATCAGCCCTGCCAGATGACTCACCAGCAGATATACTCCTAATACAAGCCCATAAATTCCAAGATATCCACCCAGAATCAGAAATCCATATTTTACCAATCGGAATGCCGCTGCAAATTCTTCATTCGGAACCGTCATTGAACCCAGTGCTGTCAAAGCCACGATCATTACAACGATCGGGCTTACCAGATTTGCATCTACTGCTGCCTGTCCAATAATCAGACCGCCCACGATTCCGATGGCATTTCCAAGCGATCCCGGAACCCGCACCCCTGCCTCCCTGATCAGTTCAAAAGCCAGCTCCAGAAAAATAAGTTCCACTACGCTTGAAAAAGGGACACCCTCCCTCGCCTCAGCAAAAGACAAAATCAACGAAGATGGCAGAATCTGTGTATGAAAACGAATCACTGCCAGATAAAGTCCCGGCAGGATTGTTGCCATAATCACCGCCAGATATCGCAGTATTCTCAGAAAAGAAGCCATTTCAAATCTGTGATACCAGTCCTCGCTGCTCTCCATAAAGCTGTTGAAAGTCCCCGGCAAAATTAAAGCTTCCGGTGAATTATCACATAAAATCACAACCTTACCGTTCAGAATTTCCTGCACAGCGCGGTCCGGCCGTTCTGTTGTCTGATACTGCGGAAAAGGCGAATACCATACATCCTCCGTCAGCTGTTCCAGCATACCGCTGTCCAGAATCCCATCAATCTGAAACTCCTCCAGCCTTTCCTTTACCTTTTCCAGAAGTTCTTCATGTACCAGGTCATCCATATACAATACCTGAGTCAGGGTATGAGAACGCACTCCAATCTTATACTCTTCCACTTTAAGTCTGGTATCCCTAAGTCTCTTTCTTACCAATGCGCTGTTGCTCTTTACACTGTCTGAAAATCCCTCCTGGGAACCTCTGAGAACTTTCTCTGATTCGGCCTTCATCACTCCCATAGACGGATAACCCTTGCTGGAGATTTTCATTGCTTTGTCATAGCCATCTATAAAAAATATGGCATTTCCGGTCAGCATGGCTTCTATGGCCTCGTCCAGATCTTCCAGCTTCTTCACATCTGCGATTCCAAGGCTGTTATGCTGAACAAATTCCTGAATCTGTCCGGGAGAAATTTCCCAGAAATGATTGATCATCTTTCCAATGGCAGAATCGTCCAGCATCATATTAGAAACCGCAACCTCTATATAAACCATGAGACAGTCTACTTTATGGTTCTCTCCGAGTCGCATAGGACGGATCAGAATATCAGCACAATTCTCCAGTCTGCTTCGCAGATACTTTTCATTCTCCCGCAGATTTGCAGATACTTTTCGGGAAATTTCCGGTTCTTTCACAGTTATCACCTCGTTTCTATAAGAATCCTGCTTGCAGGATTCTCCGCCTGATAAAAAAAGAGAGGCTTTTCGCCTCTCTTAGAATTTCCCGATATTAAAAATTATATACGCAACAATTCACAATCCCAACACTGTTCTATCTGCGACCTCTGGATTTCTCCTTCTCTAAGCGCTCACGTTCTGCATTCTCAGCCTCAATTGAACGCAGAATAGCCATTCTCTGATTCTCAATATGCTGGAAGGAAAGCTGTTTCGCACGTTCGACGTCACGTTCCTTAATTGCCCTGGTAAGTTCCTCGTGCTCTTTCACAAGCAAATCTCTTGTCTCTCCTTCTTTAAGATATTCCACACGATAACGGTAAATCTGCTCACGCATATTGTTGAGAACCTGAATCAGTCTCTTATTATCCGAAGCCTGATAAATAATCTCATGAAACGCAACATCTGCCTCGGCAAGCTTTACAAGATTTCCCTCTGTGATCGTATGCTCAAACTCCTTGGCAGCAAGCCAGAGTCTACTCATCTCTTCTTCTGACATACGTGCGCAGGCTTTCTCAATAGCTACGTTTTCAAGGGCAATACGAACCTCCAGAACATCGTTCAGATCCTTCTCTGTAATGTTCGCAACCTGAGCTCCACGTCTCGGGATCATCACAACCAGCCCCTCCTGCTCCAGCTTACGCATCGCTTCTCTGATCGGAGTTCTGCTCACTCCAAGTCTCTCTGCAAGGGCAATCTCCATCAGTCTCTCGCCCGGCTTCAGCTCTCCTTTGAGGATTGCCTGACGCAATGTATTAAAAACCACATCTCTCAATGGCAGATATTCATTCATGTTTACTGAAAATTCACTTGTCATTTGTGTCTCTCCCTTACTTTCGTTACTTCTGTTGCAAAAACAGTCTTAGCCAGATTACTCTGTCTGAGTACTGCTGCCGCAGCCTCCATCTTCTCACGATCATCAAAAATGCCAAACACCGTCGGACCGCTCCCACTCATCATCGCTTTAAGCGCTCCGTTCGCTTCCATCAGGTCTTTAATCTCACCAATCACCGGATACTTCCCGATGATTCCTGATTCGAAAACATTTCCCATCTTATCCGTCATCGCCAGAAGATTACCATTCTCAATATCCCTGATCATTCCGTCAATATCCGGATGGGACTGAATCTTATCAAGCTGCAGACTCTCATAAGCTGTCTTTGTAGATACACCAATTCCCGGCTTGCCGATCAGCACATAACAGTCCGGAACCTGTGCGATTCTGGTAAGTTTCTCGCCAATTCCTTCTGCCAGCGCAGTTCCACGCATAATACAATAAGGAACGTCTGCGCCTATATTCACTGCACGATCCATCAGGTCTTTCTCACTAAGTCCCAGTTTAAACAGATGGTTAATTCCTACCATCGCTGCTGCCGCATCTGAACTTCCGCCAGCCATTCCCGCCGCAACAGGGATAAATTTCTCAAGACGGATATCTACGCCTTCTTTTACCTGAAATTCATCCATCAAAAGCTTCGCCGCTTTATACACCAGATTTCGTTCATCGCTGGGAATATACGGATAATTTACAGACAGAGAAATTCCCGGTTTCTTCACCTTCTTCATTTCCAGTACATCATACATCTGAATTGTCTGCATGATCATCCGGACTTCGTGATAACCATCCTCTCTCTTTCTGAGAATATCCAATCCCAGATTTATCTTTGCAAATGCACGTAAACGCATAATTCCCTCCGATTTTCTCTTGTACTTTGTATACAATAAAATATTTTGTACATATTTTAAAACATTTCATAGCTGTTTTCAATATATGTTTCTTTATTTTTGTGGAAAATTTTTTTCAATTGATTCCTATTCACTCCATGCCAGGTAACACTCTTCGCAATGCACAGAATTTACCCGGATTGTAGAATATCATTGCAAAATATCAGCATATAAATATAATCTCTGTTAATCATTGCGGCACCTGCTTTACCAGGATTAGTGGCTGCCCTGCTTTCACCTCTTTTTCTGCAAGACTGTTTACATTGCAGATCTCATCCACAGTCGTGTAAAATTTCCTTGCAATGTCCCACAAAGTATCCCCATTTTTAACAATATAAACCGTAATTCCCGGCATACTTTCAATCTTTTTGCGGTCAAGCGGCTGTTCCTCCACCGATTCAATAATCTGTTCTTCCCATTGTCTGAACACCAGCACATTCAATCCCACTGCCGCCTTAACTTCAATCTCAGCCCCATCCGCCATTGCAGTGGAAAGTTGCTCCAGATCCGCCTGCAGAAAATACGTACAGTCCTGCCCGATATCTTTCGCTTCGACCAGATGTGTAAACGGCAGCATAGCATCCATGGAATAAAATGGCATCTCATCATTTCCTATAATATATAGAATCTTAAGAGCTACAATTCCCTCTGCTACAATTCCTTTGTCCGTTATTCTGGTCTTATCCACCTTTACCTTGCCACTGCTGTGACAAAGTTGTAGAACTTTTCCCTGATTCTCTTTCACTTCTATTCTGTCCGTCAGCCTGCATTTGGAAAAATTGCGTACCAGAAGACTCTCCAGCATCTCATTTTTTCTATGCAGAACACACTCCTTTACAGGGCTATATGCATCCAGAAGCAACTCATGTTCTTCCTCTTTGTACATCCTCATGTTTAACTCCAGAACTGCGTCCACCTGCAAAATGCGCTCTTCCCCATCCGGATCGGGTTTCACTTCCATTCCCTGATGAATCAGCGATACCTCAATATGCGGAATCAGTTCCTCCAGACAGCCGGTACATTCTGCCTCATTATTAAATGGCATAATATACTCCAGCCACTGCGGCGGATTTTCTTCCTCCGAACCTGTGTATAGAACAAAAACTGCCAGTTCTCCTTTTACCCGGAGCTTATTTTCCTCCGGACGGATATCAAGATTTCGCGGTTCGATGGTATACCACAAAAGATTCTCCACATTTGGCCGGTTTGATGCAAGGGTAATATCATCTTTGATACGCAGAGTGTCCTTTTTATGTACGCACAGATTCATAAGCGGAATTGTCTTTTTCTTTACAGAAATCTCCGCATCATCCAGAGCAGCAGGAAGTTTAACCTCTGCCAGCTCATCCACCACCGCATAAAACGTTACGATTGCCTTGATATTTAATTTTCTGGAATGAATCACATGAACACTGAGATCCTCAATCTCCCAGTTCAGGCACAGCTTATCTCCCCCTTCGATTCCCTCCAGATTGATGACCTCATCCATCGGAAGCTTCGCTGAAAGACTGTATATTTTTCCCTCTTTTTCTCCCACGTAAAGCAAATCCACATTCAGTGTTCCTTTAAGCAGGGCTCTCCCCTCGCTCAGACGGACTTCATCCATAGAGACTTCTGCTTTACTCTGTACCATCCTGCCGATATCCGGTTTCACATCCGGTACATTATAGTCTTCGTCAAAAGTCACCTGACTTGTTGCTTTATTCTTGATACGCAGCATTTGGATACTCTCTTTTTTTAATTCCAATCTTCTTCATTCCTTTCCTGATATGATACCTTTTCACCTTTACTCTGACCAACGCAAAACGTATGCCACCGGCACACTGTACCCTCAAATTAGATACTCAGGATTCAATCAACCGGAAAACTCCACAGGCTTCTTTGTTTCTGCTATCTTTAGAACAATACATGGATAAGACGGCTCACTTCCTGCTTTCTCCTCCGCCGGGCCAATCAGTCTCGTTTTGCAGAACACTGCATTCTCCGATTCAGAAACCTCCTCCACCTGAATGCTGTAACCTCCCGTAAGCTGTTCCCCATATCCTTTCATCAGATACCGTACGTCTCCCACCTGGTATGTCATCTGAAATGTTTTCTCCTTCTTCTGTTCCATCAGTTCCACAGCTTCCGCCGGGATTTCTTCCTGTTTTACGATCGTATATTTCAGAGGTGTCCGTTCTCCCTCTTCAATTCTGATCAGCTGACAGCCCGTTAATATGACCATCAGCAGAAATATGCAGACCAGCCCTGCGGCCTTTTTGCCCATAATGCACCCCTGTTCATTCTTTACTAGCTATTTTATGTTTTAATCCGGATGGTTATTACTATTGTTCATATGTGATTCTCCTGAAATGCATATTACTGATTTACTCTTTTCACAGTAACAAATCCTTAGCCATACAGCGTGAATTTATGTTTTTATTTCTTGCAGGATATCCCATAATTCTTTATAATAGAAAGAACACCGTAATCATTCAACGCCTGGTGTACCAACAAGGTCAATCGGATATTCGCAATCCGCTTTCGCTACTTGCGCATAACCAAATAACTGCTTCGCAGTTTATCAGAAGGGGCTTGTACCCCTTCTGATACAAGCAAGTCCCCACCCACTGCTTATTGCTCTTCGCAATTGAAACAGGGAACTTACTTGATTCGGTTAATTTCCTGAACAATCTTACAGGATAGCAGATTGCTGAATGATTACAATACAGTCACATTACATGAGCATTTTTATGCCCGGAAAGGAATTAAATAATGATACGATTTATTCTCGTCTGTATCGTGGTGATCGGATATCTGATCCTGTCCATTCCTATTCTTCTGGTCGAATGGATCATAGGCAAATTTTCTCCTATGACAAAGGATGTCAGCTCTCTCCGGATCATCCAGGCAGTATTTCGCTTCATCCTCTGGATTACCGGCGCCAAAGTCACAGTGATCGGAGAAGAAAATGTGCCAAAAGATACTCCAGTGCTTTATATCGGCAACCACAGAAGCTACTTTGACATTCTTCTTACCTACTCCCGCTGCCCGATCCGCACAGGCTACATCGCCAAAAAAGAAATGGAAAAAATCCCTCTCCTGTCCACATGGATGCATTACCTTCACTGCCTTTTCCTTGACAGAAAAGATATCAAACAAGGTCTGAAAACCATCCTGACAGCGGTCGATAAAGTAAAATCCGGAATTTCCATCTGTATCTTCCCGGAAGGAACCAGAAACAGGAACCAGGACGAGCTCGATATGCTCCCATTCCATGAAGGAAGCTTCAAGATCGCTACAAAAACAAAATGCCCGGTCATTCCGATCGCAATCAGCAATTCTGCCGATATCTTCGAAGCCCACTTCCCGAAAATAAAACCTGCAAAAGTTGTGGTAGAATACGGCAAGCCAATCTACCCGGATGAGCTGAGCAAAGAAGATAAAAAACATATCGGAGAATACACGCAGAATATTATTCATGAGATGCTGGTAAAGAATAAACCTCTTACTCAGAATTGATTCAGCCAGATATTTGCAAATTCTAAAAGCCTTATCATTCAATTTATGTATGATAAGGCTTTTTTCATTCAAATATACATTCCAGTCAATACGATTGCCGTTACCGTCCCGGTCAATGTCGCCAGAAGCGCTCCCGGCAGCGTATATCTTGTCTTTTCAATCTTCACAGCTGCGAAATACACACTCATACAGTAAAACAGACTCTCCGTCGAACTTAGGATCACCGCTCCCATAAACCCAGCTCTCGAATCTGTCCCATACTGTTTAAAAATATCCAGTAACAACCCAAGCGCTGCACTGGAAGAAAACATCCTCACAATAGTCAGTGGCAAAATTTCTGAAGGAATTCCAAAACCTGACGTTAACTTTCCCAACACATTTCCCACAAAGTCCAAAAATCCCGAACCTCTGAGAATCCCAACTCCTGTCAGCAAACCTATCAGTGCCGGACAGATGCCTGCTACCGTTTTTAACCCGTCTTTCGCTCCATCCAGAAAATCATTATAAACATCCCTTTTCGCAAATAAGCCCCACAGAATAATATAGAGCATAAAAACCGGAATCATCATATCCGACAGAAAAGAAAGAAGCTTCATCTCCCCCTCCCTCTGCGGTTCATAATCCGGCAGAAAATCACCGCTGTCGCAGTACTTACCGCAGTAGCCACAATTCCCGGTCCCACCACCGCCGCCGGGTTTATGCTTCCATACTGTGCACGATACGCGATCATATTTACAGGAATCAGCTGCAATGACGAAATATTTATGATAAGAAATGTACACATCTCTTTGCTGGCTACACGCGAACGAATCCTCTCCTCTTCCAGATCAGCAAGACACTCCATTGCCTTCAGTCCTGCAGGCGTAGCTGCCCAGCCAAGTCCAAGGATATTTGATAAGAAATTCAGCGAAATATATTTACAGGCATCCGATTCCAGAGGCAGCCTCGGAAACAAAAACCTTATTACCGGACGCATTTTCCCGGAAAGCTTCTCCACCATCCCGGATTCCTGTGCAATCTTCATCAGTCCCGACCACATCGCTACGATTCCGGCCATAGAAATACATAAAGTCACCGCATCCTTTCCCGAAGACACAGCCGCCTCTGTCACCGCCTTAAAGTTTCCGGTCAGAGCTCCATATATGATTCCTATAAGAATCATTCCACTCCATAAATACGTCATACCTTCTGTGCCCCGAACATAACTCATATCTCTACATCATATTCTCGTCTCCCCCGCCTCAGAACTTCCATTGTATCTGAATTGAACCAGGAAGTACCTTTAACAATGTAATCATCTTATCAACTGTAAATCGTTTTTCATCAAAATCAATATCATTCCAGAGACTTATATTGGACACCACTTTCTCCATCTGCTCAGGTGTCGCATGATTCTCCGCAAGAGTCGTCATCTTCTCCGCCTTTAACTGACGCGTATGATCAAGCTGCTCTACCCTCTGGTTAATATAATTCGTAAGAGTTTCTCCCGCACCAATCAGGGAATCTACAAGCACAGAGATCTCCTCCTCAATCTCCTCAATTTCCCTGTAAATCTGCTTTACCTGCGGATTTTCATTCAGTTTCGTGTATCCCACCGGAGTCTGCGCATCACGCAGCTTGCGCACCATTTCTCCATATACATAATTCTCCACTTCTTCTGTATAAATTTTGCCACATCCCGGACATGCCTTGTTGTTTAAGCGCTTCGTGCATCTCAAATACTGTTTACCGGACTGTATTTTTACACTCATAAGAGCATAACCACAATGGCCACATTTCACCTTCCCGGCAAGCCAGGTATTCACAGCCTTTCTGTTCGCCTGAATCGTCTTATTTCCAAAGAGCTTGATCCTGCAATTCAGCCATTGTTCCGATGATACCAGTCCCTCATGCGGGGCAACCACAAGCATATGCCCTTTCAGATTCTGCAGCTTATCTGCCGCTGCGTCCCTTCCCTGGTATAGATAACATCCATGAATCCCGTCAAACTGCTCCTGTCTGCTGACAATATTTGTACCATGGCTCTTAAAAAAGCGATATACATCCATATCCGCGCGAACATAGACAGGATTCCTCAGAAGCTGCGCGAGCATTGGGCGTATCAGCTCTTTCCCATAAAACTGCACCCCTTTTTCCGCATAGTATCTGGTAATATCCCCATAAGAGGTATAAGGTTTCTCATACATCTCAAAGATTTCCCGCACTATTGCCGCCTCCTGTGGCTCCTCCACCAGCTTCTTCGTATGGATTCCCTCCATCATGATCTCCTCAAGGCGATATCCATAAGGAGGCTTTCCACCCATGCGAAACCCCTTCTGACTTCTGGAATAATAAGCATCACTGACACGCTTCTGTATCGTTTCTCGCTCAAGCTGCGCAAACACAATACAGATATTCAACATTGCACGCCCCATCGGTGTGGAAGTGTCAAATTTCTCTGTCGAAGAGACAAATTCTACCTGATACTGCTGAAACATCTCCATCATATTTGAAAAATCAAGAATAGAACGACTGATTCTGTCCAGCTTATAAACGATCACCTTCTCCACTTCCCCACGTCGGATATCCGTCAAAAGCTGCTGCAGCTGAGGCCTGACTGTATTCTTACCACTATATCCCTTATCCTTGTATTCTTTAAAAGCACCGCCCTTTAATTCATACTTGCAGAACTCAATCTGGCTCTCAATAGAAATACTATCCGCTCTGTCCACTGACTGTCTTGCATAAATTGCGTTAATTCTCTTCATAGAAATCCTCCTTTACATTATCATAGCCGTTATATTGTCAATACAATTACGATAACAAATATTCAAAAGTGTGTAAATCGACATTTTTCGACATTTATGTGTAGATTTTTATCGGATTTCCATTTATAATTCAAACATAACTATTAACCGCTCCGCAATTTCAGTAAAAAAGGAGGTTTTTTATGAGAAGAAAATGTACCGACTCTTTGATTCACTGGAAAAAATCCCCAGCACGAAAGCCTTTAATTCTGCAGGGGCTCCGCCAGACAGGAAAAACCTGGCTGCTTATGGACTTTGCATCCAAACAATACGACAACACTCTCTACATCAATCTCGAAACAGACCAGCCTGCTGCCAGCTACCTCTCAACTCCCCATGACCCACAGGAAGCGCTTCTCTTTCTGGAAACCTACGCAGACAAACCCCTGCGGCCATCCTCCTCCCTGCTGATCCTCGACAACATCCAATGCACCCTTAAGATTTCCACACTCCTCTCTGCAATCGCCGCAGACTTTCCACAATATCACATCGCCGCTGTTACCAGAAGTGTGGGAAACTCTGACCTCTACTCACACCACGACTTCGATATCCTCACACTTTATCCTCTGGATTTCGAAGAATTTCTCTGGGCAAATGCCGAGTTTGCTCTCGCCCGTGAGATCCGTGCCCATTTCACCAGTTTTACACCTATGGGAAAAGACCTTCACCAAAAAGCCCTCTCGCAATTTCGTCTCTACCAGATCATTGGCGGAATGCCTGCTGCCATTATGGAATACAAAAAAGAAAAGAAGCTTCTGATGGTACCCGATACCCAGCAAAAGCTTCTCGATCTGTTTCTCAATGATATTAGTACGCTCGCTCCCAAAGGAACTGCACGATACTGCCGCAACAGCTGGCTGTCCATCCCATCGCAGCTCGGAAGAACCAGCCGTAAATTTCAATATACACGCATCGCCAAAGGCGCCACCGCCAAAACCTACCAGGAACCATTGCAGTGGCTCATCCAGAACGGACTTGTGCTGCCATGCCATAATAATCAGGATGGCAAAAATGCTGCCAGACAACAAATTAATCCGCATCTGTATCCTATAGACACAGGACTCTGCACACGCATGCTCAAAATCCCTGCTTATCAGCTTCTCACTGGCGAAGAAAGCATTGCAAACACTGCCTGCACAGAAACCTTCCTCGCACAGCAGTTTATCCAGAACGGTTACACACTCTCCTACTGGTCCAGCGGCAACCAGGCAGAAGTTCCATTTTTACTGTCCAAAAATAATCACTTTATAGCTGTAGACTACCGAATTACCCCGCATCAGAAATGCAGGAATCTTATGCGGTTATACAATATCAGACACCAGACAGACTCTTCATGTCCTCTGGAGCAGCTTAAACAGATGTATCTTCTCTCCACAGAAGACTTCAAAAGTAAAGAACACTACCAGATTGTACCGGTGTATGCGGCTTTTTGTATCTAACTTCTGGATCTTGAAAATCACAGGTCTCACTTGCCCTCAGCTGAAGCAGATTCATTTTATAATCCGACACCATTGGACGGACTTTTTCAGGAATCTCAAGCATATCTGCCAGATTCTTGCGTTAAGTTTCCAGCTGGCAGCATCCCATGGATCTGGCCATTTCTTCTAGTTTATCTGTAGCAAACCCTGTATATTTCACAATCTTGTCAATGGGTTCTTTATCTTTGAGCATCATTTTGGCAAGATCCAGATTTTTCTGTTCAATGCCCTGTTCGATTCCCTGTTCGATTCCTTGTTCCACAAGCGCTTTTCCCAGATTACACATATCTTGCACCTCGCTTTCAAATTCTTCTGTCATGGCAATGCCAAAATCTTCCTGGTGCTTTTCATAATGCTTTAAACCGGATATCATAATACACCGTCTGATCTTTGATCGAATTAGCCTCGGAGTTGAGACTGCTTATCTGTTCATTTCCATTCAGCATTTCATTACGGTCAGTCTGATCCTGATGTACCGCGCGACTGGAAACTTCGATATCATCCCTCAGACAATTATCACAAATAAATCTGACACTGTATTGAGAAAACTCTTTCGTACAGGATTTGAGAATCCAGGCAACAATTGCCTTGTAAGTTAGTAATTTCTTAGCGCATTCATCATACCTTGCACGACTTGCAGCAAGGTCTATCGTCTGCGCCAGATTGGTTTGGCGTACGATGGTCTACAGTGTCACCTCCTGACATATATTTTGTACTTATATTTTATCAGAACAATTGTTTATTTGCCAGAATAACTTTTCGACAAACATCGGGAACCAACACTTGTCCGATATATCCCTTCTGCCAGTTTTGCCGAATATCTTTGGTTAGAGCTACTATGCTTGTATATAACTGTATAAAATCAAAATATTATGGAATAAAACACCATTTATAAATCTCAATACAAAAACAATCTATCCGTATCATCACCATTAAACAGAAAATATTTTCCCAC
>NZ_JBBKBP010000033.1:0-38199 GCF_037890165.1 Blautia sp. HCN-1074 | reverse complement strand
CTGCATGAGGACGCAGGCGGTTATGTGTTGGTAGCTGTCATTTCCTTTACTGTGGCAGTCGTGATTACCGCATTATGTATCAAATTCAGAAACAGAGGACAAAAGAGTCAAGGCGTAGAAGATCATGTATAAAGAAAGGAGAGGTGAAAGTATGAAGAAAAAGTTATTAGCCGGGATTCTGGCACTTGCACTGTGTTCCACAAATATGCCCCCCACTATATTTGCGGGGGAATTTACTTCCGGAAATCCGGATGTAGTGTCTGAGGAAGAAACTCTGGAGATTTTTACCAATGAGGAGCAGGAAGCAGTAGGAGAGACAGATGAGGAACTGTCTGTATTCAGTTCGGAGGATATTCCTGAATTTAACGATACCCCCGATGAGGCAATGGCTGCTGCGGAAAATGCACAAAATGAAGTAATTGATTTAACTGATAATACTAAGGTTTCGGGTGGAGTTTATACTATAACTTCGGCAGGAGATTACAAATTCACATGCAGTAATAGCCAGGAAACAGCAAATAGAATTGTGGTTGATGGAACACATATTTCAGAGAAAGACAACATCAAGATTTATCTTGATAATGTAAATATCAATACGTCTACTGGTTCGGCGTTGCAAATTCAAAGTAGTGTTCAAGCTCAAGTTTACATATATTTAGAAGGAATCAATAAGCTTAACAGTGGATGGAATGCAGCCTTACAGAAAGATAACGCTGCCAAACTTACAATAGATAACTCTCCAAACACTACCGGAGAATTAATTGCCATAAGTAGTTATGGTGCCGGAATTGGCGGGGATCACTTTAAATCCAGTAGTGACATTACCATTAGAGGTGGCTCCGTAACTGCTACTTCTACTTTTGGTGCCGGAATTGGCGGGGGTCAAGGGAATACCGGCAGTAACATTGCCATTAGAGGTGGCTCCGTAACTGCTACTTCTGATTTTGGTGCTGGAATTGGCGGGGGATCTAACGGAGGCAGCGGCAGTGACATTACCATTAGCGGTGGATCCGTAACTGCTACTTCTGATTCTGGTGCCGGAATTGGCGGGGGATCTAACGGAGGCAGCGGCAGTAACATTACCATTAGCGGTGGATTCGTAACTGCTACTTCTAGTATTGGTGCCGGAATTGGCGGGGGATTCGGGAACACCGGCAGTAACATTACCATTAGCGGTGGATCCGTAACTGCTACTTCTACTCGGGGTGCCGGAATTGGCGGGGGATCTAACGGGGGCACCTGCAGTAATATTGCCATTAGCGGTGGATCCGTAACTGCTACTTCTACTTATGGTGTTGGATTTGGCTGCCCTCCCCACAAGAACTTAAATAGCACTGGTAATAATCCAGAAGTATATCTCTGTACTGTTTCTAATCCTCAAAAAAGAAATATAAGTATAGATGGTGTTGACTGGATAACATATAATCATGTAACTAATAATTCTGTCGATAATAACCTGTATGCATGGCTAACTGGCGCAGATCACACTATAACTGTCGGGAATGACAAAAGGACATATTCTTTCAATCAAACTAACAACCAGTTTATTCGTATAAAAACAGATCCCACCGCTGCCCAATTTGATTATACGCAGCTCAATTTTACATATACTAAAGATACCCCTGTTGATATTAGTAACTATATTGAATGGAAAGATGATATCACCGGTCATGGTACAATTACTCGTGTAACATATTTTAAAGAAGATGGAACTTCACTCATAAACAGACCTACAGATGCAGGTACTTATACTTTTAAGATTAATGTGGATGAAGGTGACTACTACAATTCAGCCAATGACATATCTGCATCAGAATGGGAATATGTCATTTCAAAAGCACAAGCACCTTCAAATAAACCAACCAATCCTGCAATATCCGTACCATGGTCCTGTAAGAAAGTAAATGAGATTGTTCCTAATCCTCTTCCTGAAAATTGGGAATGGCAAGATTCAGATAAAACTAAAGATCTGAATGTCGGAGACAATACCGCTACCGCAGTTTACACTGGCGAAGACGCAAACAAAGGAAACTATGACACAGAAGTTGTTACTTACACAATCACCAGAAAAGCATGCACGCACGAACACACCGCCGGACGTTATTACTCCTCTCCATCCTGTACTTCCAGCGGATATAGCGGAGATACCTACTGCACAGACTGTAATGAAACACTTTCCTATGGTTATACCATTTCCGCATACGGTCATGACTATGACAATGGCGTTATCACTACAGAACCAACTACAGAAACTGACGGAATCATAACTTACACCTGTAAACGATGCAAACATCAGGATACAAAAACCCTCGGTAAACTTGGCGACGGGGAACCTTACATTGAGGGAAGTTTCCAGAAGAAAGGCTGGGATGCTGTCAATAATCTGATTAAGGCTTCCAAAGAAAAAGATACCATCTCCATTATCATGAATGGTGCCAGGACACTTCCTGCTTCTGTTTTATCCGGGATAAAAGGCAAAGATATTTCCCTGAACCTTGATATGGAGAATGGTTTCATCTGGAAGATCAACGGTACTTCCATTACAGCAGAAATACCTGCGGATACCGATCTTTCTGTTACAAACACAGCAGAATATATCCCGGCAGCATTATACAGCCTGATCTCCGCAAACCAGAATGATTTCGGTTTCCATCTTGGAAGAAGCGGAGCTTTCGATTTCCCGGCTGTGCTTTCTGTAAAAACAGATGCCTCCTGTGCAGGACTTATGGCAAATCTGTTCTGGTATGATGTTGAGAATGGGGTTCTGCAGTGCATCCAGACCGTAACTGTAGGCGGTGCATTTGAGCGCAGTATTCCATATGCTGACTTTACTCTTTCCAAAGGACAGGATTATTTCATAGCATTTGGTACAGAATCTCTCAATGGCAGAGTCATTCACACAGACGGAAGTATCACAGATGAAAACGGTGCATACCTGCGACCTGCCAACACAGAGATATCCAGCCACTCCATCGACAGAAACAAGCTTACTGTCAGACTTTCCAAAGGATGTGCGGGCGCTCAGGGTTATGACTTCGTGATCAGCAAGAAATCAGATATGCTCAAAACCGGAAAGTTCAGCAAAACAGTTTCCTCAACCGGCAAGCCACAGGCATCTTTCAGATATCTTTCAAAAGGTACCTGGTATGTGGCAGCCCGAAGCTGGGCTCTGGATGCACAGGGCAATAAGGTCTATGGTTCCTGGTCAAAGATTAAGAAGATTAAGATCACTGTTATCACACCACAACAGCCAAAGATCAGGAATATCACTGTAAAAGGAAACACAGTGACTGTTACTTACACAAAATGCAAAAATGCCACAGGTTATGAAATACTGCTTGGAACCAAATACAAGACTTCCGCAGGTGAGAAATATCCGGTTAAGAAATATGTGAAACGTACAGAAGGCAAAAATACCGTAACTGTAACCTTTACAAACGTAAAGAAAGGCAACTGGTATGTGACAGTACGTTCCTGGAATAGAACCTCCAAGAACAAGTCCAGAGTTTACAGTCCATATTCCACAATGAAGAAATTCAAGACAAAGAAATAGGTTCTCTTTCTTGGATGTTACAGTGAAATAATAAAACATGATATCATCTGAATATAAAAGCAGGGCAGAAACAGTTTTAATGCTGTTTCTGCCCTGCTTTTGTCTGATTTCAATGGGAATTTTTTACATTGCATTTTTGTCTTTCCGTCTGGGATTTTTATTAACTATTGGTTAGTTTTTTTCATTCCAGTAATCTGTTTTTTGTTTCAGGTCAATATTCTTACTGAAAAATACAGGATTCTTTTTCTGCTGAATCTGTATTTCGTAATCCTTTAATGCCTTCACTACAGTATTGGACAGTATCAGGATTACCGGAATGTTGATCAACGCCATTACCCCCATCAATACATCGGAGATATGCCATAGTAATGTCATTTCCATACCTGCACCAAAAAATACTGCCAGTGCTGATACAATGCGAAATCCTGTCATGAATTTCCTGCCCGGTTGTTTTTTATGAATATAAGTCAGCAGATTGTCACAGTAGAAACAATTTCCCAATAATGTGGTGAAAGCAAATAATACCATGGCGATCATGATAAAATATGGGCCAAAAGAACCAAGTGTCTTGTGAAGTGCTGCCTGCACCCATGGTGCACCCTGAAGTTCTTTTGCAGGTATCACACCAGATACCAGACACATCATGGCAGTTGCAGTACACAATAATAATGTGTCAATAAACACAGACAACATTTGTACAAGTCCCTGCTTGACCGGATGGCTGACTACTGCAGACGCTGCTGCATTTGGTGCAGAACCAATACCTGCTTCATTGGAATACAGACCTCTTCGGATCCCCTGCATCATGGCCGATCCGGCAAAACCGGCAAAAATGGCTTTAAAGTCAAATGCTTCTTTGAAAATCTGTGCCATGACTGATGGAAGCTGTCCGATGTTCAATACTACGACCAACAGGGATACCAGAATATATGCAATTCCCATAAATGGCACCAGGGTAGAGGTTACTTTTACAATTCTGTTACCGCCACCCAGCAGACACCATCCCATTACCAGTGCCAGAATTCCTCCAATGATCCAAGGCGTGATATCTGCATTGTAAAATGGCTGGCCGGCAAAGGTAGACTGAAGATTGTAAGAAGCTAGCATATTAAATCCAAATGCATAAGTCAGGATCATGGCTATACAGAAAACCACTGCCAATCCTCTGCTATGCAGTGCTGCTTCTATATAATAAGCAGGACCACCATAACACCTGCCATCTTCCCCTTTTTTCTTATATATCTGTGCCAGTGTGCTTTCTGCCAAAGCTGATGCACTGCCAAGAATGGCAATGATCCACATCCAGAACACGGAGCCTACACCACCGATGCAGATAGCGGAAGAGACTCCAACAATGTTGCCTGTCCCTACACGAGATGCCGTAGAGACCATCAGTGCCTGAAAGGATGACACACTTTCTTTTCCCTCTGGCTTCTCCATGACAGCATTACAGGCTTTTCGGAATAAACGTACCTGCGGAAATCTGGTCCGAATAGTAAAATAGATGCCGGAACCAATTAATATCACAATCAGCAATTTGCTGTAAAGAAATGTGTTGATTGCGTCAATGATCGTTTCAAACATAAATTCTCCTCTCAACAGAATTTTTATCATAAGTTACTGTTCTGTACATGACAGATACATCGGGCAAAAAACCCAGATTATTACTATGATACAATATTTTTGCTTCTTTGAAAAGGAAATCTTTCATTGCATAAAAATTACAGTTGGAGCTTTTTGATATAATTATCCAAAAAATGGAAAAGTAATTTCTATCGAGATCAAGCGGGATAAGCTTACTTTGTCATTCCTGATACGGAATCCCCTAACACCAATGTACCTGCAATGTTGAAGGTATTCTATTTTCCACAGATTACAGAACCGAAAGAAAAATATGTTAAACTAAAAAAAATGCCAGAGGAGGAAATGCCTTATGATAAGAAAACAACTCTTAATCGGAATACTGGCAGCTATGACTGTCGCACTGCCAGCTGTCGGCATATATGCCGTTTCCGCAAAAGCCAGTGAAATCCAAAGCAGCAATGAAGACACGGTGTCCGGTAATAAAGGAGCCAGTATCGACAAAGCCGTAACATTACAGAATTCCGTAAAAATGACAGACCAAATCTCTGCGGCAGTCAATGGGGAAAATATTATGTTCAGTCCCACAAGCCTTAATTTTGCGCTGGGCATGATCGCAGCAGGTGCAAAAGGAGAGACAAAAGAAGTTCTATGTAATTACCTGGGAACCGATGATTTTGCATCCTATGCAAAGGAATATCTGAACAAGATTAAAGAATATAATACTGAAGATGAGAGTTACGGATATAAGTCAAAATTAAAGATTGCAGATGCAGTCTGGGTGGATAATAATCTGACATTACAGGAAGAATTTAAAAATTCAGTAACGAACGGTTTTGGGGCTGAAGTGGAAAATGTAGATTTTTCCGCTGCCGAGAAAACATGCGGTATCATTAATTCCTGGTGTGACAAAAATACGGAAGGGCTGATCCCGAAAATCATAACCCCGGATCTGATCAATGATACTACCGGACTGTGCTTAACTAATTTACTATATTTTGAGTCCGGATGGAGTGGAGAACCCTGGAATGTTTCTGATACAGAAGAGAAGTTTGGAAACAATGAAAAGACAAAATACATGACCTGTGCCGGAGACAGGTATTATGAAAATGATAAGGCAACAGCATTTGACAGGGAGTATGCAAACGGACTGAGTTTTGTCGGAATCCTGCCTGTCGATGAAGGCGATTTTACACTTGAGGATCTGGATATTGGTGGACTTCTGAAATCTCAGCCAGAGTATGACGAAGTACAATGTAAGATGCCAAAACTTGATTTTGAGACTACCGCCATCCTAAATGACATACTCTCAAGCCTGGGGCTTGATAATATATTTTCCAGCAACGCTGATTTCTCTGGTATTGCAGACAAAAATGTAAATGTAGATACGATACTGCAGAAAACAAAACTGGAACTGGATGAAAACGGCACGAAAGCAGCAGCGGTGACAGCAGTTATCATGGAATGTATGTCAGCTGTAGAGGAGAAAGAACCAGTTATCAAAAATGTGGAACTCACTCGTCCTTTTGCCTTCCTGATCTATGACAGGAGCAATGACGAAATACTGTTTATGGGAAAAGTAATAACAGTTTCCTGATGAAAAGGGGATGCCATGCGTGGCATCCCTCTTCATGAATTATTTTTTTCTGTTCTCAAAATAAACAAAACGGTCAATTGCATCCAGAATATCTTTAAAAGTATCCCTTGGAGCCTCCTCTATATAGGATTTGAGGATTTCAGTTTCGTTTTTACGGAATCTTCCGTAAAAGATATCATATAAATTATGTCCGCGGAGACAGATACGGATTTCTTCCATATGTTCTCTGATATCTGTAGTATTTTTGAGAGCATGGCCGATCATTTCTGTGAGATGCTGACCGCTTTTTAATTTGTATAGATATTCATTCCACTTTTTCAACAGGATTTCGTAGAAATCATCCTCACTTTTTATCACTCCGATTTTTTCCATTATCTTCGGATCCAGGAAATAATTCTCAAAGGAATAATACTTCAGGATCAGAACATTTTCTCGAGTCACACGCGGCAGTCTGTCCATATCCTCACGGTTACGAGCCTCATAATACCTGCACAGGGAAGAAGCCAGTTCTTCTGCATCTTTACCATCCCCATCCCGGATCATCAGGAAATTATCACGCAGATATGTCTGATTGATATATTTAAGATTGGCATAAGTTTTTATGTTAGTGCAGCTGTTAGTAGAAATAATGGAAATCCTTGACAAATTTCCTTTCTGATCGTAAATTTCAGAATAATATTTTTCCAGAAGCAGTGGCAGCCGGCTTTTGTCCTGTTTACCTTCCACAATAAAGACAAAGCTGACATTCAGAAGGTCACTGGCAGTAAATCCCAGATCATCCAGGATTGCAGAAAGATTTGTATGGCTTCGGATCACTGAATATCCATCCTCATCCAAAACCATCTGACGAATCTGCCTGCTGTTAAACTGGAACAGCAGATTTGGGGAATGTGTTGTAAAAATAACCTGGCTTTTTCTGGAAAGTCTGTACAGAATTTCACTGGATTTCTTCTGTAAGGTAGGGTGCAGGAAAATCTCCGGATCTTCCATAAGAATCATTCCAGGGACACGTTCTTCATCCTCCAGATAGGATTCCAGCAGAGAAAGCATATAAATACTGCGCATTCCTTTTCCCAGAGAAGAAATATGTTCCGGTACGTGCGACTCTTTTGACTCCAGATATGCATTTACCTGAAAAATCCTGTCTGTATTGCAGGTCAATTCATAACAGATGGTTCCAGATGTACCGCCGTTTTTATGAAAGTTTTCGTTGACTCGCTGAGAAAAACTGTCAAGATTCAGTTGGTACAATTTATATTCTAAAAGTTTCTCAGTCTCAAAAGCATTTAGCTGAGACGGCATTTTTTGATTTATCAGTCCGATACAGGAAAAACAGTGATTGCATTTCTTGGAACGGTCAAAAAGGCAGCAGTCGGCGCGCATCTGATTCAGCAGATCATCTTCCATAAATGATAAGAGACTATCCTGAATTCCGTTCAGATCACGTTGACTGTCCAGATAATATATCTTTGGAAAAACTTCTCGAATGGCAGGATTGTTTTTGTGATATCCATCCGACAATCGAATACGCCCATTGTAATTAGCAATGTAGGAAAATGTCAGCATATTACCTTTATAGGATGGGAGCTTTTTCTGAAATTCCCTCATCCAGATTTCCATTCTCCGGTAGGAACTGACTTTACGGAGTCTGTGAAGAAGTTCCAGGTCTTCCTGTGTGATTTCAAGAGTGATATCAATCTCTATATTTTGTTTTTTTTCATTAAAATCAGTTTCTGCAATCTCGTATTGCCCGCCTACTGCGCAGAGCGCGCTGAGAACTGCTGTTTTTCCCACGTTATTTTTTCCAACCAGTATTAAGGCATTTTCTATATCACAGATTTCAAGACTGCGAATGTATCGGAAGTTTTTAATGTGAAGTTTCTGGATACGCATAAGATTCCCTCTCTTTTTTACAGAATTGTACGATTTTTATAAAAATCAAAGACTATTCTGATAGATTTCCATATATGAGAATACTATAATTATAGCATCTGCAAAAGTAAAAAATCAATCGGAAACAATGTAGTTCTTGCATCTTCTATTTATTCATGTTAAAATCTTAAGATGTCAAAAATACAATATATATGAGATAAAAAACAGTAGTGAGCTGTTATGAAGATAGGAGATAACAATTAAATGGCAATGAGTCCGATGATGCAGGAATACTGCAAGACAAAGGAACAATATAAAGACTGCATTCTATTTTACCGTCTGGGAGATTTTTATGAAATGTTTTTTGATGATGCATTGCTTGTCACCAGGGAACTGGAGATTACCCTTACAGGAAAGGACTGCGGATTAGAGGAGAGGGCACCCATGTGTGGTGTCCCTTATCATGCTGCGGAGACTTATATTAATCGTCTGATCGAGCGGGGTCATAAGGTAGCAATCTGTGAGCAGGTAGAGGATCCTAAAAAAGCCAAAGGACTGGTAAAGCGTGAGGTTGTAAGGATCGTAACCCCAGGAACCACACTGGATGCTGCTGCTCTTGATGAGACAAAGAATAATTACCTGATGTCTATTGTGTCTATGGAAGAACATTTCGGATGCGCTATTGCAGACATTACAACAGGTGACTGTTTCCTTACTGAGGTGGACAAACCTCAGAAACTTCTTGATGAGATCAATAAATTTGTTCCTGCAGAGATTATCTGTAATGATTCTTTTTATATGTCTAATATAGATACAGATGACTTGCAGAACCGTCTTGGGATTTGTGTTTTTTCATTGGATTCCTGGTATTTCGATGACGAGTTGTGCCGCCGCACACTAAAAGATCATTTTCATGTAGGTTCTCTGGAGGGATTGGGCGTTGGTGATTATGACTGCGGGATCATTGCTGCAGGAGCTCTTTTCTTATATCTGAAAGAAACCCAGAAAACAGCCTTGTCCCATATGACAACTATCCGTCCCTATGCAGCAGAAAAGTATATGCTGATTGACAGCTCCAGCCGCAGGAATCTTGAACTTGTAGAAACATTACGTGAAAAACAGAAAAGAGGTTCTCTTCTCTGGGTACTGGATAAGACAAAGACTGCCATGGGTGCCAGAACACTTCGCAGTTATGTAGAACAGCCATTGATCGACAGAGATGAGATCGAGGAACGTCTTGAGGCGTTGGAAGAGTTAAATAAAAATGGAATGCTTCGCGACGAGATCAGGGAATATCTGGGACCTGTCTATGATCTGGAACGACTGATCAGCCGTATCAGTTATAAGTCAGCTAATCCGCGGGATCTGATCGCTTTTGCTTCTTCACTGGAAATGCTTCCATATATAAAACAGGTATTAAAAGAATTTAAGACTCCCCTGCTTCAGAAAATTTATGAAGATATGGACTCTCTGGAAGATGTAACAGATCTGATTAAACGTGCCATCGTGGAAGATCCGCCTCTTGCACAGAAGGATGGCGGTATTATCAAAGAAGGTTATAATGAAGATGTAGATAAATTCCGCCGTTCCAGGACAGATGGTAAGAAATGGCTTTCAGAACTGGAAGCAAGGGAACGTGAGCGTACCGGTATCAAGACAATGAAGATTAAATATAATCGTGTATTTGGTTATTCACTGGAGGTTACCAATACATTTAAAGACCAGGTACCTGACAACTATATTCGTAAGCAGACACTTTCTAATGCAGAACGTTACATTACACAGGAATTGAAGGAATTGGAAGATTTAATTCTTGGTGCAGAGGACAAGCTTTATGCGCTGGAATATGAATTATTCTGTAGTGTGCGTGATACTGTCGGTAAAGAGGTTGTGCGTATTCAGAAAACAGCCAAGGCAGTAGCCGCATTAGATGTGTTTGCTTCTCTTGCACTGGTTGCAGAACGAAATCATTTTGTGCGTCCAAAAACAAACACAACAGGTGTGATTGACATCAAGAATGGCCGTCATCCGGTTGTAGAGCAGATGATTGAGAACGATATGTTTATTGCAAATGATACATATCTGGACAACCATAAAAAAAGGGTATCCATTATCACAGGTCCAAATATGGCAGGTAAGTCTACATATATGAGACAGACTGCCCTGATCGTACTGATGGCACAGATCGGAAGCTTTGTCCCTGCTGAAAAAGCAAACATCGGAATTGTTGATAGAATCTTTACACGTGTAGGTGCATCAGATGACCTGGCAAGTGGTCAGAGTACATTTATGGTGGAGATGACAGAAGTTGCCAATATTTTGAGAAATGCAACTGCAAGAAGCCTTCTGATCCTTGATGAGATTGGACGTGGTACGAGTACTTTCGATGGACTTGCCATTGCGTGGGCGGTAATCGAACATATCAGCAACACCAAGCTCTGTGGTGCCAAGACTTTATTTGCAACTCATTATCATGAGCTTACCGAGTTGGAGGGAAAAATCCCAGGAGTGAATAACTACTGTATCGCAGTCAAAGAAAAAGGAGACGATATCGTATTCTTACGTAAAATTGTTCAGGGTGGTGCAGATAAGAGCTATGGTATTCAGGTTGCCAAGCTGGCAGGTGTGCCTGATTCTGTAATCCAGCGTGCGAAGGAACTGGTAGAGGAGCTCAGTGATGCGGATATTACGGCAGCAGTAAAGGATTTAACCACGACGAAAAAGAAGAAGCCGGTATATGATCAGATGGATATGGCACAGATGTCCCTGTTTGATACCGTTAAAGATGATGACATCATAGAAGAAATCAAGGGTCTTGATATGGGAAATATGACTCCTATCGAGGCAATGAACACACTTTATAACCTGCAAAACAAGATTAAGAACAGATGGTGATAAAAGTTGAGAAAAATTGCAGTATTAGACCAGCAGACCATAGATAAGATCGCTGCCGGTGAGGTGGTGGAACGTCCGTCCTCCATTGTGAAGGAGCTTGTGGAGAATGCAATTGATGCAGGAGCAACTGCTGTAACAGTGGAGATCACAGACGGCGGCAAAAAGATGATACGTATCACAGATAATGGCGGGGGTATGGAAAGAGATCAGGTACCCCTGGCATTTTTGCGTCATGCCACCAGTAAGATTGAGAAGGTTGAGGATTTGGAACACATTGCGTCTCTTGGATTTCGCGGTGAGGCTTTGTCCAGTATTGCCGCTGTTGCACAGGTGGAACTGATCACAAAGACCCCATCTGCATTAAGCGGAGTCCGCTATGTGATCAATGGTGGTGTACAGGAGTCTTTAGAGGATATGGGGGCTCCGGAAGGAACTACTTTCCTGGTAAGAAATCTTTTTTACAATACACCTGCAAGAAGCAAGTTTCTGAAATCAGATACTACGGAGGGAAATTATGTCAGCACTTTGATGGAGCAGCTGGCATTGTCCCATCCTGAGATTTCTTTTAAATATATCCAGAATAAACAGGTGAAGCTTCACACATCCGGTAATTACAATATAAAAGATGTGATCTATAATATATATGGAAGAGATATTACCAAAGCACTTCTTGAAGTATCCTACGAGAATGATTTCATGAAGATTGAGGGTTTTGTGGGAAAACCGGAGATTTCCAGAGGCAACCGTACTTTTGAGAATTACTATATTAACGGACGTTTTGTAAAAAACAGGATCATTGCAAAGGGAATCGAGGATGCCTATAAGGGATTTCTCATGCAGCATAAGTTTCCCTTTGTTTCTCTTCATATCCAGATGGAGGGAAATGATCTGGACGTAAATGTACATCCAAGTAAGATGGAAGTACGGTTTGCCAGAGGAACGGAAGTTTACGATGCCGTTTATGAGACGGTTCATAAGGCGCTTACTACAAGAGAAATGATCCAGACAGTACCTTTTGGAAAAGAAGAACCGGTAAAGAAACTGTCGTCTGTGGTAAAACCGGGAGATATACCGGAGCCATTTGAAATGAAACGTCGTGCTGAAATGCCGGAGTATCGAACACAAGTATCGAACACAGTTAATCGTACTTCGAATGTGTCGATAAAAGGCAATGATAGGACAGTATCTGCACCAGGTACTGCTATGGATAAAAAACAGATTTCTTCTTATTCAACACTTCCGCGAGGAACTATCACTATGGCGGAACAGGCAGTACGTGAGCAAAAGATTTATCAGACAAAAGATCCTTTTACAAAAGCAGAGGAGAAGCTTTTCGAAGGAACAATAAACGACAAAAATATACATGAAAAACAGCCCGACGCAATGCAGGTAAATATGTCACAGAAAGCAACTGTTTCTGTGAATAAAAATGTAGTGGATTCAAATGAGAATGCAGAAACCTGTGATGAAAGTGCTGAAAGAGTACAGGAAGTAGAGAAAGAGCAAAAACCACAACAGTTAGAATTGTTTGAAGAGAAACTTCTGGCCCCTGAATCCAGAAGCCGTCATCAGCTGATCGGTCAGATTTTTGATACGTACTGGCTTGTACAATTTGAAGACAGATTTTTTATCATAGATCAGCATGCGGCTCATGAGAAGGTCTATTACGAACGTTTTGTTAAAAGATTTCGTGAGCAGACGATAGAATCCCAGTATCTTTCTCCTCCACTGATCGTATCCCTGAATCTTCAGGAAGAGGCATTGCTTGAAACAAACAGAAAATATTTTGAAGATTTTGGTTTTGAGATCGAGCCATTTGGAGGTAAGGAATATTGCATTAATGCCGTACCGACCAATCTCTATGGGCTGGATGAGGAAGAATTGTTTCTGGAAATGCTGGATAATCTTGCATCTGAGAAAGATAAAGATCCCCTTGGAATCTTTGCTTCCAGACTTGCAACGATGGCGTGTAAGGCCGCAGTAAAGGGAAACCATCAGATGTCTGTTCAAGAGGCAAATATGTTGATTGATGAGCTTCTGACCTTGGATAATCCTTATCATTGTCCACATGGACGCCCGACGATTATTTCCATGACAAAGACAGAACTGGAAAAGAAATTTAAACGTATTGTATAATGTGTGTTATTATGTATGCAGTGAACAGGGATTATACTGTTTTTATTTTAATATAAGGAGTTACTATGAAAAAGCCATTGATTGTTCTTACCGGACCGACGGCAGCAGGAAAAACTCATCTCTCTATTGCGCTTGCCAAAGCGGTAAACGGTGAAATTATTTCCGCAGATTCCATGCAGGTATATAAATATATGGATATTGGCTCTGCTAAGATTCGTCAGGAAGAAATGCAGGGAGTGAAGCATTATCTGGTAGATGAACTGCTGCCTGAAGAAGAGTTTCATATTGTAAAGTTTCAGCAGATGGCAAAAGCCGCCATGAAAGAGATTTATGCAAAAGGAAAGATTCCGATTCTGGTAGGTGGAACCGGGTTTTATATACAGGCAATTACCAAAGATATTGATTTTACTCAGGCAGAGCAGGAAGACGGATACCGTCAGGAACTGGAACAGCTTGCAGCAGAGAAAGGAAATGAATATCTTCATCAGATGCTGCTGGAGGTTGATCCTGTCAGTGCAAAAGAAATTCATGCCAATAATGTAAAACGTGTGATTCGTGCCCTGGAATTTTATCATCAGAATCATTTTCCGATTTCAGCTCATAACCAGGAGCAGAAAGAACACGAGACGCCATACAATCTGGCATATTTTGTTCTGAATGTCCCCAGAGATCTTCTTTATAAACGTATTGATGACCGTATTGATGAAATGCTTGAGAAGGGACTTCTTGAGGAAGTACAGAAACTGAAAAGTATGGGCTACCACAGAGGAATGGTTTCCATGCAGGGACTGGGCTATAAAGAAATCCTTGCATATCTGGATGGGGAATATCCTCTGGAAGAGGCAGTACGAATCCTTAAAAGAGATACCAGACACTTCGCCAAGCGCCAGCTTACCTGGTTTCGCAGAGAAAAAGATACGATTTGGATGAATAAAGATGAATTTGACTATAATGAAGATTTGATTCTTGAAAAAATGTTGGAAATTTGTCGTGAAAGAGAGATTTTATAAATAACATTGATTCAGTTAAATTTTTATTTGCAGTATTAGATTAAGAGATTACAGACTATAAAATATATGAGGAATAAACAGATTATGAAAGAAATGTATGCACAGCTTGGAATCTCCTCTGAAGTTTACGACTTCGGTCATGAAATTGAGGAATCCCTGAAAGAAAGATTTGATAAATTTGATAAAACAGCAGAATACAACCAGATGAAGGTGCTTCTTGCCATGCAGAAGAACAAGGTAAGCGCAGAATGCTTCGGAAGTTCTTCTGGTTACGGATATGATGATATCGGACGTGAGACACTTGAGAAAGTTTATGCAGATACTTTCCATACAGAGGCATGTCTGGTGCGTCCACAGATTACATGCGGTACTCATGCACTGGCAATTGCGCTGTTTGGCAATCTTCGTCCAGGTGATGAACTTCTTGCACCGGCAGGAAAACCATACGATACACTGGAAGAAGTGATTGGTATTCGTCCGTCAAAAGGTTCTCTTGCAGAATATGGTGTAAGCTATCGTCAGGTAGAACTTCTGGAAGATGGAACTTTTGATTATGACAGTATTCGCAAGGCAATCAATGAAAAAACCCGCCTTGTTGAAATTCAGCGTTCTAAGGGGTATCAGACACGTCCATCTTTCTCTGTAAAGCAGATTGGAGAACTGATTGCTTTTGTTAAGAGTATCAAACCGGATGTTATCTGCATGGTAGACAACTGTTATGGTGAGTTCGTAGATACGATCGAACCAAGTGACGTAGGGGCAGATATGGTTGTTGGCTCGCTGATCAAAAATCCGGGCGGCGGACTTGCTCCAATTGGCGGATATATTGCAGGTACCAAAGAATGTGTGGAGAATGCCTCTTACAGAATGACTTGTCCGGGACTTGGAAGTGAAGTAGGTGCAACTCTTGGAGTGAACCGCTCATTTTTTCAGGGATTTTTCCTTGCACCAATGGTTACCAAGGGTGCATTAAAAGGTGCTGTTTTTGCGGCAAATATTTATGAAAGATTAGGATTCCCTGTGATTCCGAATTCTACAGAGGAACGTCAGGATATTATCCAGGCAGTAAGCCTTGGAACACCGGATGGGTTAATTGCTTTCTGCAAAGGTATTCAGGCGGCAGCGCCGGTTGACAGCTACGTAGATCCGGAACCGTGGGATATGCCGGGATATGACAGTCAGGTTATTATGGCAGCAGGAGCATTTGTCCAGGGATCTTCTATTGAACTCTCGGCAGATGGTCCGATGAAACCACCATATGCAGTATACTTCCAGGGTGGACTTACCTGGGAACATGCAAAACTTGGTGTGCTGATGTCTCTGCAGAAAATGGTAGATAAAGGTCTTGTGACTTTAAAATAATAAATGGCTGAGGGTGGACTATGAAAAAGAGGCAGGTAGTGATCATAGGTGCTGGCGCTTCAGGACTGATGGCGGCGATTATGGCGGCCAGAAACGGGGCGGCGGTCACTGTTCTGGAACAAAATGAAAAGCCGGGAAAAAAAATCTGTGCGACAGGAAATGGTAAATGTAATTTTTCAAATCTTGTGATGCCAGATGATGCATACAGAGGGAAGCATCCCGAGTTTGTAAATCATGCGCTGGCACAGTTTTCTGTCAAAGATACGGTGGAATTTTTTAAAAAACTGGGAATTTTTCCGTTGGATAAGAATGGATACCTGTATCCGAGAAGTAATCAGGCACAGAGCGTTGTAGATGTGTTATGCATGGAAGCATCCAATCTGGGTATAAAAATAAAGACAAACGAACAGGTTATTGCGATAGAGACAGAGAAGAACGGCAGAAACTTTCAGGTTCTGACAAAAGGATGGCACTATGAGGCGGATGCTCTTATACTTGCCAATGGTTCGAAGGCTTCCTCTATTTCTGGTTCAGATGGAAGTGGATATGAACTTGCAGAGAGTTTAAAACACCACATTATTCCGGTTTACCCGGCTTTGACGGCATTAAAATGTAAAGGGCCTGCCTTTAAAGTGTGGGCTGGCGTACGTACGGAAGGAGAAGTTTCACTTTTTATAGACGGAAAATTTTACAAATCGGAGAGAGGCGAACTTCAGCTTACGGAATACGGAATATCCGGCATTCCTGTATTTCAGATCAGTACTTATGCAATTCGTGCTGTCAGAGATGGTCATAAAGTAGCATTACGTATAAATTTCATGCCAGAGTTATCCGAAGAAGAATTAAAACAATTGTTACACTCACGAAAAAAAGCGTGTCCATATAAAAATGAAAAAGAACTTTTAGTCGGTCTTTTCCCGGAAAAACTGATAAAGGTTCTTACTTCCCAGAAACATTTAATCTCCGCAATAAAGGAATTTCCGCTTGAGGTTCAGGATGGAATGTCATTTTCTCAGGCGCAGGTTTGTTCCGGAGGTGTAGATACGATTCAGGTGAATGATCATACTATGGAATCAAAATTTTGCAGAAATTTGTATTTCGCAGGGGAACTTCTGGATATTGATGGTACATGTGGGGGATATAATCTACAGTGGGCATGGAGCAGCGGAGCAGTTGCCGGTATTAATGCTGCAAAGGAGGATAAAAAATGATTCGAATTTCACAGCTTAAGCTTCCAATCACACATACACAGGCACAACTTGAAAAGAAAATTTTAAAGACGCTAAAGAACCCAGGAAGTAGTTTCACTTATGAGATAAAGAAACAGTCTTTAGACTGCCGACATAAGAATGATAAGATTTTTGTATATACAATCGATGTAAAAATCAAAGATGAGCAGAAAATTGTTAAAAAAGTTAACAATAACAATGTTATGTTAGCTAAAGAAAAACAATATCAGTTTCCAAAGCCAGGTGAAACACCACTAATACATCCACCGGTAATCGTAGGAAGCGGTCCTGCCGGACTTTTCTGTGGATGGTATCTTGCGAAGGCAGGATATTGTCCCGTTATCCTTGAAAGAGGCGAAGAGGCAGATAAACGTCAGAAAACCGTAGAGAACTTCTGGAAGAATGGAGTTCTTGATCCTGAATCCAATGTACAATTTGGAGAAGGCGGTGCCGGTACTTTTTCAGATGGAAAACTGAATACCCTTGTTAAGGATCCTTATGGACGCAACCATGAAGTGCTGAAGCGCTTTGTTGCTGCCGGTGCGCCGGAGGAGATTATTTATCAGCAGAAACCTCATCTGGGAACCGATGTCCTGGTGGGAATCGTTGAGAAAATGCGCCATGAGATAGAGGATATGGGCGGAAAATTCTGCTTTCGTTCAAAAGTGACAGATCTTATTTTTGAGAATGGTGCGCTGAAAGAAGTGGAGATAAACAACAGTGAAAAAATCCCGGCTGAAGTTTGTGTGCTTGCTCTTGGGCATAGCGCAAGAGATACCTTTGAGATGCTTCAGAAACGTGGCGTTTATATGGAACCGAAATCGTTTGCCGTAGGACTGCGTATCGAGCATCCACAGGAAATGATCAATATGGATCTGTATGGAGAACCGGAGAATGAACTGCTTGGGGCTGCCAGCTACAAAGTAACTCATAAATGTGAGAACGGCAGAGGTGTTTACTCTTTCTGTATGTGTCCTGGTGGATATGTAGTAAATGCATCTTCTGAGCCTGGACGCCTTGCTGTTAACGGTATGAGTTATCAGGCGCGTGACTCCAGAAATGCCAACAGTGCAATGATCGTGACAGTCACACCTGAGGATTTTCCGGAAAAAGGAGCACTTGGCGGCGTAGAATTTCAGCGTGATCTGGAAAGAAAAGCCTGGGAACTTGGAAAAGGTAAGATTCCTGTTCAGCTATTTGGGGATTTCTGCAAAAATCAGTCAAGCGAAGCATTGGGAGACGTTTTGCCATGTATGAAAGGAGAATATACTTTGGCAAATGTCCGTTCTATTCTGCCAAAGGCTGTAGGTGATTCGATAGAAGAAGGTGTGAAATTTTTTGGAAAAAGAATCTCCGGATTTGACAGAGAAGATGCACTTCTCAGTGGTATAGAAAGCCGTACCTCTTCTCCTGTAAGAATTGTGCGCGATCAGGAACTTGTGGCAAATATAGGAGGAATTTACCCTTGTGGTGAGGGCGCAGGGTATGCAGGCGGAATTACAAGCGCAGCTATGGACGGAATAAAAGTTGCGGAGACAGTGTGCAGAAAATATGCAATTACAAAGTAGCTGACAGAATATGTAATATAACATTGCTACACATAAAGTTCACATAAAAACTTTGGGAGGAGAGTGTACATCTCTCCTCTTTTATGTTAGAATATAATTTGCAATTTGCCCAAAAGCTTTAGAGAGCAGATAGCAAACTTATGAATAATACAAATAATATCATGAAACAACTGCCGGAGGAGCAGCGTCCATATGAGAAATGTTTTACACAGGGCGAAAGCGCATTAAGTGACAGCGAACTGCTGGCAGTAATTTTGCGTAGTGGTACTCAGGGAAAGAATTCACTGACACTTGCACAGGAAATTCTTAAGGTTATGGAGAAATCTTCCTATCCCGGACTGACAGGACTTTTACATATATCTGTACAGGATCTTATGAAAATAAATGGAATCGGACAGGTAAAAGCCGTTCAGCTGAAATGCATTGGCGAGCTTTCCAAAAGGATTGCAAGAAATGCTGCCAGACCTCAGCTGGTTATGAATAATCCGGCTTCTATTGCAGCCTATTATATGGAAGAACTTCGTCATGAAGAACAAGAAGTTGTAATCTGTATGATGTCAGATGTAAAGGGGCACTTTCTGGGAGATAAAATATTGACCAGGGGAACTGCAACGGGATCAATGGTAACACCCAGAGAAATCTATATGGAGGCGTTACGCCGCCATGCAGTCAGTCTGATATTGATTCATAATCACCCAAGTGGCGATCCCACACCAAGTCCGGATGATGTACAGATTACGACAAGAATTTATCAGGTAGGGGAATTGATTGGCATACATCTCCTTGACCATATTGTAATTGGAGATCAGAAGTATTGTAGCTTCAGAGAAGAAGGATTGTGGGAAGAATGTGTAGAATAAGAGAGTACTGTTTATTCTGCATCTGGTAATCAGAAACAGAGGAGATACTGTCTGTCAGGATTTATATGCGGACAATAACGATAAAGGGGCAGATACATGCTGTTTGAGAAAACATATGGAATAGATTTGGGGAGCAGTTCCGTAAAGGTCTATTCTTTTTTTAGGAACAAAACTTATATTGAGAAAAATATGATTGCATCCAAAGGGCGTAAGATCATTGCTATGGGTAACGAAGCGTATGAGATGTTTGAGAAGTCACCTACAGATATTGCAGTTGCTTCGCCGATGACATTTGGTATGATTGCTAACCTGGAACTTCAGGAAATCGTTCTTTACAGCATGATTCGTAAGATCGATCATATTCTCGGATTTGGAGCGGTGATGTATTTTACAGTTCCGCTGGATATGACTGCCGTCGAGAAAAGGGCTTATTTTCATGTGGCAAACGGTCACTGGCTGAAGAAAAATCGTGTATTCATGGTGGAAGCACCAATCGCCGATGCGATTGCCATGGGTGTGAATCTGGAAGATCCGGAAGGAAATATGATCGTTAATATCGGTGCACAGAGTACAGAAGTATCGATTATTACTGACGGAAAGATTATTATCAGTAAGAAAATACCATTGGGTGGCAGACAGATGAATGAATCTATCTGCAGTGAAATACGTAAGAGGTATAATCTGCAGATAGGGACACGAACTGCCAAGAGGCTTAAGATGGTAATGGGACGTCTTAGTGATCAGAAAAAAGGAGTTCGAAAAGTTGTCGGAATCGACTGCATTTCCGGACTCCCGAGAGAAGAAGTCATTTCATCATACGTGGTAAATGATGGAATTATGAATTGTCTGAATGAGATTGCAGCAGAAATGAAGACATTTCTGGAACGAATTCCGCCACAGATTTCCTATCATATCGCAAAACAGGGTATTTACATAACAGGAGGCAGTACAAGACTGCCTTATATAGACAAATATCTTGCCAGTTATACTGGGTTTACCTTTAATCTGTCAGAACTTTATGAAACTTCGGCAGTTACAGGTCTTGAGAAAATAATCAGAGATAAAGATCTGCGTAAATGGGCAGTACCGATTACGCAGAGAAAACTATAATTTTTAGGGGTGCATCATGAAAAACCTGAAAAAGAAAGTACGTTTTAGGATTCAATTAAAAAGTAAACATCTTCTGGCCATTATGACGATCTTTTGTGTCAGCTGTATTGCTGCTACATTTGCTTCCGGTGTTACTACTGCACCATTGCAGGATGCGGCAGGTATTGTGATTGTCCCATTTGAGAACAGCATCAATAAGATCAGTTCTGTTCTTACCGGAATGCAGGATCGTATGCGCGACAAAGAAGAAATCCTCAGCGAAAATGAGAATTTAAAGGCACAGGTAGAAAGTCTTACAGAACAGAATAATAAGCTGATTCAGGATCAGACAGAATATGTAAGATTACAGCAGATGTATAATCTTGATCAGCAATATACAGAATATCCAAAGGTTGCCGCTGAGATAATATCCAAAGATCCTGGAAACTGGTATGATACATTTATGATCAACCGGGGATCAGCAGATGGAATACGTGTGGACAATAATGTAATTGCTGATAAAGGACTGGTAGGAATTGTAACAGAGGTAGGAACTCATTGGGCAACCGTACGTTCCATCATTGATGACAGCAGTAATGTCAGCGCCATGACAGTCAGCACGCAGGATAATTGTGTGGTAGAGGGTGACCTGGAATTGATTGATGAGGGAAAATTGAGTTTCAGTCAGATGTATGACCAGGATAATAAGGTAACAGTCGGAGAACGTATTGTAACGTCAAATATCAGTGAAAAATATGTAGAAGGATTGTTTATCGGATATGTCAGCGAAGTCCGGCAGGACAGCAACAATCTGACTAAAACCGGAACAATCGTCACACCTGTAGATTTTCAGCACCTGAAAGATGTACTTGTAATTACAGTAAATAAACAGGATTCTGTTGATGACAGCGGACAGGCAGCTCAGGAGGCAACTGCGAATGAAGAGTAAGATAACATTATTTTTTATGATTCTTATAAGTTTTCTTCTTCAATGTACAGTTCTTCATGTGATATCTATCGGATCTATCACACCGAACCTTATTCTGATTCTTTGTATATCGATGGGATTGATGCGAGGTAGAAAAAGTGGAATGTGGACAGGCTTTTTCTGCGGCTTTCTTGTAGATATGTTTTATGGATCTGTATTTGGATTTTATGCTCTGATCTATATGTATATTGGATTTCTCAGCGGATATGCACATAGAATCTGTTATGATGATGATATTAAAGTTCCGGTAATGCTTGCTGGTATTGGAGATTTATTGTATGGTCTTGCTGTCTATGCATTACAGTTTTTACTTCGTGGCCGTTTAGGACTTGGAACTTATTTATATAGAATTATCCTGCCTGAGATTTTTTATACAGTGATTCTTACATTGATTGTTTACCGGGTATTTCATTATATTAACTATCATTTTATGAATAATCCATCAAGGAAAGAAAGTGAGTCTATTTGGGTACTAAAATAAAAAGATTTTTTAAAAAGATACGAATAAAACGAACTACAGTATTGGTACTTGTTTTTGTGTTTATGTCTGCAACTTTAGTAAGACAGCTTTTTGAACTGCAGATCATTCAGGGACAGGACTATATCAGTAAATTTGAATCAAGGACGACCAAAAAACGTGTGATCAAGAGCACGCGTGGTAATATATATGATAGAAATGGAGAAGAGCTGGCAACAAATGTGCTGGCTTATTCTGTGACTTTTGAGGATAACGGAACTTATGATTCTACCAGAGAAAAAAATCTTACGCTGAATGGCATTGCTTATCAGGTTCTGAAGATTCTTCAGTCTAATGGTGATTCCATAAGCACCAGTTTTCATATTGTTCTGGACGAGAATGGAAATTATGTATTTGATGTGGATGAGGGATTTACACTGAACCGTTTTCGTGCAGATATTTATGGTGAAGCGCTGATTGATAATCTGACAAAAGAACAAAAAAAGGCTACTGCAGATGAGATGATTGAATATCTAAGCGGCAATAAGGAATTTTCCATTGTTCTCTATGGAGATAATGCTTATACCAACGAAGAACTTCAATCTCATGGTCTGCCACTGGAGCTGTCCAAACAGGATGTTCTTGATCTGGCAAAGATTCGTTACGCATTAAGTACAAACAGTTTTAAAAAATATATGGCTGTTACGATTGCCACAAATGTAAGTGAGAAATCAGTAGCTGCTATCAAGGAAAATCAGGCGGAGCTTCAGGGTATTGATATTGTAGAAGATTCTATTCGTAAATATATTGATGATGTGAGTATGGGACCGATACTTGGATATACAGGTCAGGCTTCCTCAGATGAATTGGAAGAATTAAGGGCAAAGAACCCTGATTATTCCAATGATGCAATTGTTGGTAAAACTGGCATTGAAAAATATATGGAAACTTCATTGCAGGGAACAGATGGTGAGGAAACTGTTACTGTCGATAACCTTGGTAAAGTACTTAAAATTGATGACAGTACAAGAGTGGAACCTGTGGCAGGTAATGATACGTATCTGACTATAGACAGTAGCTGGCAGTCTGCAATCTATCAGATATTGAAACAAAGAGTTGCCGGAATTTTGTTGTCTAAGATAGAAGCAACCAAGACATATGATTTCAGTGTTCAGGATGCAGCTCAGATTAAGATACCGATTTATGACGTATATAATGCACTGGTGTCGAACAGTGTTATTGATATCAGTAAATTCAGTGACGCAGATGCTTCTGATACAGAAAAAAATTTATATGCCAAATTTCAGCAAAAACAGCAACAGGTTTTTGATACAATAACTAACAGACTTACAAGTGAGAATCCTCCTGCTGTAAAGGATGAAGATGAACAGATTCAGGAATATCTCACATATATTTGTGATGATCTTCTGAAAGATACTCTTGGAATTATTTCAAAAAATGCAATCGATACATCTGACAGCACTTATCAGGTATGGACAACAGATAAAAATATCAGCCTGAAAGATTATCTGACATATGCAGCAAGTCAGAACTGGATCGATATTTCCAAATTTTCTACAGAAGGTGATTATCTGGATTCAGATGAGGTATATAAAGCACTTACAGATTATCTGATAGATTATCTGAAAACAGATAACAGTTTTTCTAAACTTCTGTACAAATATATGCTTCAGGAAGATACGATCTCAGGAAGAGAAATCTGCCTGGTACTTTATGAGCAAGGCATTTTATCGAAGGATGACGGCACTTATGAAGCATTGGCATCTGGTGCTATGACGGCGTATGATTTTATGATCAATAAGATTTATACCTTGGAGATTGAACCTGCACAGCTTGCACTGGAGCCTTGTTCTGCATCAGCAGTGATTACGGATGTAAAGACCGGAGATGTGTTGGCATGTGTTTCTTATCCTGGATATGATAATAACCGACTTGTAAATAATATGGATACAGAATACTATACAAAACTGTCTCTGGATCAGTCCAGCCCATTCTTTAACAAAGCAACACAGCAGACAGCGGCACCTGGTTCTACATTTAAGATTCTTTCTACGATTGCCGGAATGTCTGAAGGCGTGATCGATGATGGAACATATATTAATTGTACAGGTTCTTTTGACCTGGTAACTCCGCCAATTAACTGTTGGAATAAACAGGGACATGGGGAAATTGAGATCAGAGAAGCAATAGAACAGTCTTGCAACTATTATTTCAATATGGTTGGTTTTAAGCTTGGACAGGATGAGAATGGTGATTTTTCAGAAAATCGAAGTCTGAGTGTATTACAGAAGTATGCTGCTGAGATTGGACTTGATAAGAAAACAGGAATTGAGATTACGGAGTCTGCACCGCAGGTATCAAACTCATATGCCGTTCCGTCTTATATCGGCCAGGGTACAAATGCTTATACTACCAGCCAGCTGGCTCGTTATGCAACCGCTATTGCTACAAGTGGAAATGTATATGATCTGACTTTACTTGACAGGCAGACGAATTCTAAAGGTGAAACACTCAAAGAATATGAACCAGATATCATTAACACTGTTGATGTGTCACAGAATGTATGGGACGATATCCATGATGGAATGTATCGAGTGGTTCAGACTCATAAACAGTTTGATGGATTAGGAGTAGACGTGGCAGGTAAAACCGGTACAGCCGAGGTAAATATTTATCATCCGAACCATGGTATGTTTATCGGATATGCACCGGCTTCAGATCCTGAATATGCAATTGCAGTTCGTATTGAAAATGGATATACTTCCGGTAATGCATGCCTTGCGGCTGATGAAATTTTTAAATATATCTTTGAGTTAGCTGACGAAAAGTCTATTCTTACAGGTGTTGCCGCAAGTGATACCAGTGATACATCGAATGACTAAAGGTATTGCTGTTCACTCCATTTTCAGTAACTCTTATTGACACGGCGTGAGTGGTAATTGCAAAATCACAATACACGAGAATACCAGGAGAGTGGAAAATTTTTTCAGGAGGAAATGTAACTATGAGTGAAGTCATTGTGATCACTTCCGGAAAAGGCGGAGTAGGGAAAACTACTACTGTTGCCAATATCGGGACAGGCCTGGCTATGCTTGGCAAGAAAGTTGTGGTGGTGGATACAGATATAGGGCTGAGAAATCTGGATGTTGTTCTGGGTCTGGAAAACAGGATTGTCTATAATCTGGTAGATGTAATTAATGGGAGCTGCCGCTTGCGACAGGCGTTGATTAAGGATAAAAGACATCCGGATCTTTGCCTGCTGCCATCTGCGCAGACAAAGGATAAATCTGCTGTATCACCAGAACAGATGATAAAACTGACCGATGATTTGAGAGAACAGTTTGACTATATTCTTTTGGACTGCCCGGCGGGAATAGAGCAGGGATTTAAGAATGCGATTGCCGGTGCTGATAAAGCATTGGTGGTTACTACTCCGGAGGTATCTGCAATCAGGGATGCAGACAGGATTATCGGTCTTCTCGAAGCAAATGACATTCATGATATCCGTCTGATCATTAATCGCCTGCGACCGGATATGATTACAAGAGGTGATATGATGTCTGTGGAGGATGTGACAGAAATTCTTGCAGTTGATCTCATTGGAACAATTCTGGATGATGAACAGATTGTGATCGCGACCAACCAGGGAGAACCTCTCTCCGGGAAAGCTTCTCAGGCGGAAGATGAATATATGAACATCTGCAAACGTATTCTCGGAGAAGAGATTCCATTTGTTGATATTAACAGGAAACAGGGATTTTTCAGAAGGCTAAGTAATATTTTCAAAAACAATTAAATCGTAAGGAGGGAATCTGTGTGAAAGCTTTTTTTAAAGAAAAGAAGCGTTCAGCAGGATATGCAAGAGACCGAATGAAACTTTTGCTGATCTCAGAACGGATTGACTGCTCACCACAGATGATGAAAATGTTGCGGAATGATATGATACATACCGTAAAGAAATACCTTACCATCGATGAAAAACAGATAAAAATTCAGATTACACAGGAGCCGGCAATGCTTTATGTGTGTATTCCTGTTTTGAATAAAAAGGATAGATAAATTATGTTAAAGCAATATAAATTAAGATTTTACAATTTCAGGCTGATTCTTTTTTTAATTGCAATCAGCCTGATTGGAGTTACATTAGTAGGAACTGCTGCTCCGGATCTGAGGTCAAAACAGTTTGCCGGTGTAGTGCTGGGAATTATAATTATGTTAGTCCTTTCCTTGATGGATTATTCCTGGATTATGAACTTTCAGTGGATTATGTATGGCTTCAATATTATAATGCTGCTGGTTGTGCGTATTGCTGGTGACAGCGCCAACGGTGCTGCCAGATGGATCGGTATTGGATCTTTCCGATTCCAGCCGACAGAGTTATCTAAAATCATCCTGATTATATTTTTTGCAAAATTTTTCATGGATCATGAAGAAACTCTGAATACATTAAAAACACTGGCATTATCTGCCGTATTGCTGGCAGTTCCATTATTTTTGATCTTACAACAGCCTGACCTGAAAAATACGATTACGGTTGTGGTAATCTTTTGTATTATGATTTATATCGCAGGATTGAGTTATAAAATCATTGGTGGTGCATTGCTTATTGCAGTTCCTCTTCTGATTATCTTTTTATCAATTGTTGTTCAGCCAGATCAGAAATTGCTCAAAGATTATCAGAGAAATCGTATTATGTCTTTCTTATATCCGGAAAACGAGGAGTATTCTGATGATATTGAACAGCAGAATAATTCCAAAACTGCGATTGCTTCAGGCGAATTGGTTGGCAAAAAGTTAAGTGGTGATGACAGTACGACTTCTGTCAATCAGGGTAATTTTGTATCTGAAAATCAGACTGACTTTATTTTTGCGGTTGCAGGTGAGGAATATGGATTTATCGGATGCGTGGTAATCGTATTGCTGCTGCTTGCGATATCATTTGAGTGCATCCGGATGAGTCTTCGGGCAAAAGATTTGTCTGGGAGGATTCTATGTTGCGGAATGGGTGGTCTGATCGCACTACAGAGTTTTATTAATATTTGTGTTGCAACAGGTCTTGCGCCAAATACCGGAACTCCGCTTCCCTTTGTAAGCTATGGATTGACTTCACTTGTAAGCTTGTATATTGGTATGGGAATTGTGATTAATGTGGGACTCCAAAGCAGTACATATAACAAGGAAATCATACAAAAAGAGATTGACAGGAGAGAGGATTACTTATGAGAAAAAGAAAGGAATCTTCAAATCAAATACAGGAAAGAAAATCAGCTACTCCGTATAAATCAGCCACGCCATACAAGCGTGCACAAGAAGACAAAACTATTCGAAACCAAAATTCCAGACCTGTACATACTGTAAAACTCCCAAAATCCCAGATGCCGTCCAGGCAGACGGAGGAACATAAGGCGTTACAGCGTGCAAAATATCAGAAAAAAAGGCGGATATTAAAGAGCATCTGTGGAACTTTGGTAGGGCTGTTTGCAATTCTTGTAGTTATTGGTGGTGCATTTTATGGATGGAATATATTAAGTGGAAATTACTTCGGAACACCAGAAAGGGCTTTTGATTCCTCAGAAGTCTTTACAAATGCACTTGCATCTAAAGAAAATATGAGGACACAGTCTTTTGCACAGAAATTGTGTGTTTCCGCAAAGGGAGATGTTGACCGTATAAAAAATGCAACTTTGGAAGACGGGCAAAAGGGATTATTATTCAGCCTGAGTAATCACAAGGTTTTATATGCAAATGGAATTTATGATAAAGTATATCCTGCGAGTATTACAAAAATCATGACCGCAATGCTTGCATTACAGAGTGGAAAGCTGGATGATATGGTAACCATTACTCAGGAGAATGTTACTCTGGAAGAAGGATCTCAGGTATGCGGATTTGTGGCAGGCGACCAGGTTACTCTGGATCAGCTCCTTCACTGTTTATTAGTATATTCAGGAAATGATGCAGCTTCTGCTATAGCTGAATATGTCGGTGGCACTACAGAGAATTTTGTGCAGATGATGAATGATTATGCTGCCAGACTTGGATGCACAGGAACACATTTTACGAATCCGCATGGATTGCAGGATGAAAATCATTATACAACTCCGTATGATATTTATCTGATGTTGAATGAGGCATTTACATATCCTGAATTTACAGAGATTACAGAATTACCATCTTACACAGTAACTTATACCGGAGTAGATGGAAGCCAGCTAAGCACAACCCTTACGGCAACTGATCATTATCTTACAGGAGAGGCAACTGCGCCAAAAGATGTTACCATTCTGGGCGGAAAAACAGGTACAACAGGTACTGCCGGTAACTGTCTGGCGATTCTTACACAGAATGCTTATGGCAAGCCATTTGTATCAATTGTTATGGGCGCTTCCACGAAGGAACTTCTATACCAGGAAATGAACTCTTTACTTCAGAATATTAATAGTTAAATAATAAAGAAATTTATGGTAAAATGACTGTAGCAGCTATGATCTGGTTGCTACAGTTTTTTATATTATAATGAGGATGATACGAATATGATAACCAGAGAAGAATTGAAGGATTTTAAAGAGCAGAGACGAAACCTTATAGAGCGGAAAAAGGATGAATTTGTACGAAACAGCCTGCTTTCCGATGAATTTCTTGAAATGCTTGAGAAAAATAAAAAACCAATGGATTTATTAATGTCTTATTATAAATGTGCAATCATGGAAATTGAGACAAAATTTAAAGTATTAAATCAGGAATATTCTCTTCAATATGATAAGAACCCTATCGAAAGTATTAAGACAAGGGTAAAATCTTATGACAGTCTGTTACGAAAAATACGAAACAAGAATATTCCACTGACACTGGATTCTATAGAGAAAAATATCACTGATATTGCGGGAGTTCGCGTGATTTGCTCTTTTCCTGATGATATTTATGAGATTGCAGAGAGTTTCCTGAATCAGGATGACATTACACTGGTTGAGAAAAAAGATTATATTGAAAATCCAAAACCAAGTGGATACAGGAGTCTTCATCTGATTGTACAAGTTCCTATTTTCTTGCAAAATACAAAGAAGCTTGTGACAGTTGAAGTGCAGCTTCGTACAATTGCAATGGATTTCTGGGCAAGCCTTGAGCATAAAATGAGATATAAGAAAAACATATCTACTGACCAGGTGAAGTTTCTTCAGGAGGAGCTTTCTGACTGTGCAAGACAGAGTGCGGCTCTAGATGAACGAATGCAGAATATTCGTAACGTGATAATTGAGAATTCTCCGGAAAAAGACTGTGAAGAGGGAATTTTTTTGCCATTGGGACTGCCGGTTAGCCGAGAGAACAGGAGAAAATAAACATGAGCGATTATATCACAACTTATACAGGAAAACATATTGATCCGGTGCATCCAATTTCAGATTTGATCTGCATAGAGGATATTGCACATGCGTTATCTTTGATTTGTCGCGGAAATGGACAGGTAAAAACATTTTTTTCCGTAGGACAACATTGTATTAACTGTGCCAGAGAAGCTTTGGCAAGAGGATATTCCAACCGTATAGCATTTGCCTGTCTTCTTCATGACGCCAGTGAATGCTATTTATCTGACGTACCAAGACCATTTAAAAAGACTCTTACAGGCTATAAAGAACAGGAAGAGAATCTATTGAACCTGATTTATCAGAAATATCTTGGAAATCTATTAACGTCTGAGGAAGAAAAAAAGTTAATAGAAATTGATGACGATATGCTCTGGTTCGACCTGACTTATCTTCTGAATGAAAAGCAAACCAAACAGCAGCCAGAGGTACATATTACGATAGACTATAAAGTCAGGACATTTGAAGAAATAGAGAACGAATATCTGGAATTATTTCATTACTTTATGAGATAATTACAATGAAATTGTCATAGTGATATTGTTTTTATTATATTTTTATGCACGTTAAAAAGATACATGAATATATAAATGCATAAGTGAAATGTCATAAGATACGTATGATGCCGAAAAGGTCAGTAAAATCAAGTGAATTTCAAAAAATCAATAAAAATTCACAAAAAAGATCAAATACCCCTTGTATTTTTGAATAATATGCACTATAATATCACATTTTCAATTTTAGCGCGTAAAATCAAGGGAAAATGGGTGTTAGGAGTGTGTAACTACACCAAATTTACACCACAGAATATAGCATTACATCTATAACAATAACAAAACATTTAAACATCTGAATAAGTCCATGTACTTGAATAACGACAGGTACGTGGGCTTATTTTAGTGCTTAAAAATATTGTCAAAGAAATGATAATTTCATAGAACAAAAACAAGGAGGAAAAGACGATGAACAAAACAATATATGAAACAGAATTTACCAAAATGGTACATGATAAAATGAGAGAAGCTAATAGATTCAAAGAATATGAGAGAATACCAAAAAATAGGATAGGTGGAGATTACTGGAATACATACTGGACAATCCGTTATATGCTTCGCACAATAGAGGATATTTTAACAAATGGAGATAAACTGGTATTATTAGGATACTTCACTGTAAAGCCTAAATTTTATAAAGAAAGAACAGCATGTCCTGGGATGGAAAGAACAGGAAAAAATGTGTATGAGATTCCAGAAAGATATAAGGCAAAGTTTAAATCTGGTACTGTGTTAAATCGTGCTTGCGAAGCGTATGGAGATTATCTCAAAGAAGAAGCAAATAATAAAGATGACGAATACGAAGAAGGAGAAGAAGAGTAATGAGATGTAAAGATTGTGAATATGTAAAATGCTATGCTATCAATAAGAAAATGTATTATTGTGACAATAGAAATAGAACAAATCTGATGGGTAAACTGGGCGAGGATAACTTACCTGAGACAATCCCTGAGTGGTGTCCAATGGCTGACAGGACAACTGCTGCTGATAATAATATAGATGAGAAAGGATTAGAGAAGTAATGGAATTAAATAATACAAAAATGAAGATGCAATATATTCTTGATGAAAATAAAAATCTGGCAGAGATACCACTAACAGATATGCTGCCTGTAGAATATCCAATTAAATATAAATTAATCAGTGCGTTTGAAGTATTTGTAAGAGTACCGCAGACAGAAAACTATTGGATATCTAATTACGGAAGATGCGTAAATAACCATAGAAACCCAAATAAGAATAAATTTTATGAACACAAACAGGGGCAATGCCATTATACAGTTTATGAGATAGAACGAATAGAAGAAAAAGTTAGAGGGAAAAAGACTGGGAAAACGATAATTGAAACTTGGAAGAGAGAAACCAGCTCTGAAGAATTAGTAGCAAGAAGTTTTCTGAAACCGTATAAATTCAGACATAAGATATGGCATAAGAATGGTGACTTTGATGATAATTGGTATAAGAATCTGCTCTATGTTTCTGATAAGGATTTTAGAAATCTGAAAGCAGGTAAGATTACATGGCAAGAATTAGGCTATGAGCAGGAATATATTGAGTATGTCAACAATGCCAAGAATCAAGCAATGACTGCGTATGGTTCTATTTCCAGTCGATGTAAAGGTGAAAATAACAGTGAGAGTGCGCACAAGTGTTATGATGATGTTGAAATGTGTCAAGAATGGAAAGATAATCCGCAGTTGTTCGTCAAGAGATACTTGGAATTGTATTATAAAGTACCAGGCGAATCAATGGCTGTAGACAAGGATTTATTTGGTAATGGAAGTAAGATATATTCTTCAAAGACAATCTGTATTCTGCCACAAGGGTTAAATACATTACTTGCTAACAGTAAAAAGCATTATAAAGATGGTGAAACACCAGACAATGTGCTGCCTCTTGGAGTAAGATACAATGGTAAAGTCAATAAATATTACGGACAGATTACTTATTTTGGTACAGAAGATATAATTGATTTACCATATAGGGATACAATAGAAGAAGCATTTGCAGATTATAAGAAGTTCAAAGAATGTGACATTGCAATTACGGTGTCAAAATACAGAGATAAGATACCGGAATACATATATGAGAAACTGCTTACGGTGCGAGTAGAACCGTATTAATATAGCATGTTAAAAAAATAACAATTATTGAAAACAACTTACGTTCATGGTATATTAAGTGTAGGAATAGATAGAATATATAAATATCGTAACTTTTGTGTAGGTATTAATGTAACTATAAAAAGGAGATATTTATATGAACAACATTAATAATATCAAAAAAGAAAGGGATGATACAATGGCAGCTATATCTAAACCTATAACTGGTGCGTTTGTTTTAGACAGTAATAAAGCATCCGATTTTTTCACAAAGAAAGCTTTTTCAAGTGCAGATGCTCTGAGGAGATTTAACAGGAAATCTAAAGTTGACAAGGTAACATCTGTGAAAAAATAAATGAGTTATGCGTACGGTGAACAAGTAGAATATGAACACAGTTTGATTAAGCTTGAAGATTTAGGTAAACTTCAAGCTTTTTCCTGTGGAAATAAAAAGTTAGATCATTTTTTTCATAAGGAACTCATACATGAGGTAAATATTTATGGAATAAAAGAAAAAATGATAGATACTGATGAGGGCTTACCATATAAAGTAGTAGATAAAAAAACAGGAGATATAATCGCTGTATATTCGTTAGCTGCATCAGGGATATTTTTTGAACAAACAAATCATATGCAGACTATTCCTGCATTAAAAATAGATGTTTTTGCAGTAGACGAAAGATATCAAAAAATGCATATGGATGTAGAATCGCAAGAAGAAGAGAATCCTGATGAGCATCGTTATTTAAGTGATTCGATTATGTGTGATGTGATAAGCCGTTGTGTGAAAATTTCGCAGGAATATGCAACTATTAGATATATAATATTGTATGCTGATAAAAAAGCGAAAAGATTTTATGAGAGGAATTTATTCAATCCATTTTTGGAATTTATGAAGAAAGAAAGACGGGCGGAGATCGCTAAAAATGATCCGATGTATATGGAGTTGGATGTTTAATATTATGCTTGGAAAGCAGTGCGTAATATACTGAGATAATTATAGGCATATCAGGGAGATACAATCCTTGGTATGCCTATTTTTTTACGTTTTATATGGCTGCTGCCGAGCGGTAATCTTTAATGTAAAACTACCGCCCCCATAAACACGTATATTAAATTTTAAGAACGAATGATTCACATATGAGGAAATCTTCATATGGTACATAAAACTCCATTATAAAGCGAAATACAAGGTTTGAGAAGCGTTCTGAGAGCATGATATATTATCATAGAGGTTGATCTTCATCAGAAGGAACATAGACACAAATATCCTGTATCTGACAGTGCAGAATACGGCACAAGTCATTAACAGTCTTCATAGAGATGTCTTGATTATGTTTAAGACGATGCAAAGTGCTATGAGACATATGATGCTTGCTTGTCAAAGTATACCAATTTTCATTTGTTTTCTTTAATGTTTCCCAGAATGGGCTGTAATCTATCATGGCTGTTCCTTCAAAGATATTTGATATTATTACCATAAAATAGATTCTTATACTTGAATATCTTCGTAATAACGAATATAATGTAAGTATTACAGAAATGTGATAGTAAATACAAAATGTCGAAGTATTACGACAAAAAAATTGCACATTACATATAGCAGTAGTATAATCAAATTGTGAATTTTATGTGAAATGTATTATACAATCAAATACGGCATAGCCAGAGAAATCTGGTGACGCAAAACTACAGGGTCTAAGCGAATGTATGACAGCCAGTTGCAACTATGATAATTAAGACATTGCTTCAAGTATGTTTGGGGTAATGTCTTTTTTAAAAGAAACAGAGAAAAGAGGATGACAGAATGAAGAAGAAAGTGTTAGCTTTTTTGCTTGCCAGTACGATGATTATAGAACCATTTACTGTGGCAAGTGCAGCGGATTTTTCTGATGGTATGGGACAAGATACTGTACAGTTCAGTGATGATGCAGAAGATGTGCCAGAAGTAGAGAATGATGATGTGGATCAGTTTGATACGGATGCTGTTGGTGAGGGGGAAGAACCAACAGAAACTCATGTACAAATGGGTGATAATGTTTGGGTTGATTTTGATTATTCTACAGGGACTGCCACTATTTCTGGTACTGGTGATATGTGGGATTATATGGAGGATGGATGGGATTCAAATTCAGGTGAGAAAAAAAATCCATTTACAAAATTGCAAAATCCAGGTGGAAATATTATTATAAAGAAGATAATTATTTCTGATAAAGTTACAAGTGTAGGAAATTATTTTTTATATGGATATACAAAATATGATGACTTTAATTCTGTCAATATATCATTGGGATCTTCGATTAAAAAAATTGGTGATTATGCTTTTGGGGGATGTAATATCGAAGCAATTATTTTACCTGATGAATTGGAAGAATTAGGAGATTATAGTTTCGATGATTGTGGATTAACGGAGATAACTATACCAGAAAATATTAAATCTATTGGTAGAAGATGTTTTGGAAATTGTGATAGTTTAAAAAATGTCATTTTACCAGATTGTTTAACTGATATTCCAGATGAAATATTTTTGGACTGTGATAATCTTGAAGAAATAGATTTACCTTCTTCATTAAAAAGATTAGGAGATGAATCTTTTAATAATTGTAAAAATTTAAAAGAAATTATCTTACCATCGAATTTGAAAACATTGGGTGTAGGTGCTTTTTCTAATTGCAATAGTCTAACAGAAATTACATTGCCTGCTTCTTTAAAAGAGATTAAAGATGATGGTTTTGATATAAGTGGAGCTTTTAGAAATTGTACCAATTTAAGAAAAGTCAATTTTGAAAAGGGATTTTCTGCAAGTATACCCGGAATGATGTTTGAAAATTGCAAACTTCTCACAGAAATTTCGATACCAGAAAATGTTTCATGTATAAGTTCTACTGCCTTTGATAATTGTTGGCGTTTAACAACAATAACGATTAATGGAGCTAAAACAGAGTTATTTTCAGATGCATTTAGAGGATGCCGAAACCTAACAAAAATAATAAGTTATAGTTGTTCATATGCAAAAAAGTATTATGATTCGTTAAGTGCGGATCAAAAAAATCAAATTACATTTGAATTTATAAAAGAGAATGAGCATGAATTAAGTTCTGAAAAAGAAACAATAAAGGAACCAACCTGTACAGAAAAAGGAATAAAAGCTAACAAATGCAATATTTGCGGAGTAATAGATGAATCAAGTAAAGAAGAAATTCCTGCATATGGTCATAAGTGGAATAACGGAGTAATAACTAAACAAGCAACAGAAACAGAGGAAGGCGAAATTAAATATACTTGTTGGAGATGCAATGCAACAAAGACAGAAACTATTCCTAAATTGTCTGCCATAAATTTACAAATTGATGAAAATGAACAATATTGGAATGGACATTACGAGTATCGTTTTTGGTGCACATCTAACAAAGATGTTACATATTATGCAGAGTGTGTAGGAAAAGATAGTGAACAACCTGTATATGATTCCGAAAGGCAGGATGGAGAAATTGATGTTGACAGTGGAAAATGGATAACTGTAGACATTCCAGATGAAGATGCGGTAGACATTTATGTTTTTGCAACTAATGTAAATGGAGATCATGTATCAGTAAAAGTAACACCAAATTATGATAATCGTCCAGAGAAACCTGCAATAAAAGTTGGCGATAATGCAACGGCAACAATAGATGGTGATACGATAACAATTACAGGTACAGGCGAAACATATGACGCTGCTATTGATTGGTCATCCATAGATAAGAGTAAAATTAAGAAAATTATTTTTAATGGGAATATAACATATTTAGGGGACGGATCTTTTTCTGGATTTACTAATGTGGAAAGTATTATATTGCCAGATACTTTAGAGGTAATAGGCTGGGATGCATTATCTAAATGTTCCACATTAAAAGAATTGAAAATACCGAATTCTGTAAAAAGAATTGAAGATTATGCATTTGAAAATTGTACTGCATTAACTAATATTGCTTTTTCAGACTCAATAACAACAATAGGAAATGCCGCATTTTCTGGTTGCACATCTTTGGAAAAAATCGTATTACCAAGTAAACTTACATCGCTAGGAAATGTTGCATTTGGAGGTTGTAACGCCGAAATTATATTCCCATTAAGTTTGAAGAGTATTCCTGAGTTAGGAAGTAATGCGGTTAAGAAAGTTACAATTCCTGAAGGAGTAGAAACGATAGGCTACCAGGCTTTTTGCAGTTGCAGTAATTTAACAGAAATCACATTACCATCTACAATTACAAGCATAGAAAGTGAAGCATTTGAAGGTACAGGTATTACTTCATTTAATTATCCGCAAAATATAACCAACATACCCAATGGTGCTTTTGCAAATACGAATTTGACAGAATTTTCAGTGCCAGAAAAAGTTACAGAAATTGACGATAATGCATTTTATAATTGCTATGATTTAACAAAAATCTCTATTCCAAAATCAGTTACTTACATTGGTTCAGATGTGTTTAAATATTGCCGTAATCTTACTATTTACGGATACAAAGACAGTGCGGCAGAATCATATGCAAAAGCAAATAATATTAAGTTTATATCAGCAGATTACAAGGTAATATTCAAGGATAATGGACGTACTCAGAAAACAGAATATGTAACAAAGGGACAGAATGCAACACCACCAACATTATCAGCAAAAGATGGCTACACACTTTCATGGGATGCTGACTATACCAATATCCAAGAAGATATGGTAATCAATGCAGTATGGACAAAGAAAGATAACGGCGGCGGTAACACAACAATCATTGTAAGTCCATCAGAAACAAATAAATACACCGTTACATTTAAAGATCGTGGCAAGATTGTTAAGACAGAAAAAGTAAAATCTGGTGATGCAGCAGAATATCCATTTATCAATAGAAATGGATATGAATTATCATGGGACAAGGATTTCTCAAAAGTTACCGCAGATATTACAGTCAATGCAGTTTGGACGGTAATCAAGCCTAATAAGGTTACAAGTTTAACAGCAGAAGTCCAGAAGAACTCTATTGATCTGTCATGGGATAGAGCAGAGAACACAGATTATTATCTGGTATATCGTAAAGCTACATCAGATACAGAGTACAAGCAGATTAAAAAGACAACAAAGATTCTCTGGACAGATGAAGATGTAGAACCAGGAACAGAATACTCTTACAAAGTAGTGGGTGTTTGTTCCGTAGATGGCAAGAAATATCAGGGCGCAGATTCTGATATAGTTACTGCAAAGATTGGTACACCGCAGGTTGGAGATGTATATTCTGTTGGTGATCTCAAATATAAGGTTACAGGTGCTAAAGAAGTAAGTGTTATTGGACTCGCAAAAGAAGAAGTAGAGATCAAGATTCCATCAGCAGTATCTATCAGTGGTAAAGCTTATAAAGTAACATCCATTCAGGCAAAAGCTTTCTATCAGAATGAAGATATTGTAAGTATTGCAATTGGTAATAATGTAACCTATGTAGGCAAATATGCATTCTATCAGTGTCCGAATCTGGAGACTGTTAAGTTTGGAAAGAGAGTATCAGTTATCAGTACTTGTGCGTTTACTCAGTGTAAGAACCTTGAGAATTTGACATTACCATCAAGCATAAGAAGAATCGGAGCAAAAGCATTTTACCAGTGTACATCCATTAAGATTCTCAAGATTAATGGTTCTACTCTGGAATATGTCGGCAAGAAAGGTTTGGCAGTCAATAAGACGGTGACATTGAGATTGCCAAAGAAAGTATACACCAAATATAAGAAGTTGATTAAGACAAGTGGTGTATATTCTAAGACAAAGTATTCAAAATTTTAATGCGAATATGTAGATGTGAAGAGGGGCTAGGCTGAGAGGTTTAGCCCTTTATAAAAATATGAAGAGGAGTAAATTGATGAGTGATGTAGATATAAGAAAAAATGCTGATATAGAGCAAAAAGAAACAACCCAGAAATATTTTAATTTATGGTATGAAGA